>NZ_JBIRXG010000058.1:0-27497 GCF_044388685.1 Streptomyces sp. NPDC020192
TCCAGGTCCCGCAGGGACTGTTGCAGGACGACCGCCGACACGTCGGCGAGCCAGGCGCGTTCCTCGGTGCGCTTGGCCTGGGTGATGCGAAGCCGTCGGGTGCGCCCGCGTGGTGTGGAACGACTGCCTGCGCGACCGCAAGGAAGCGCACGCGGCAGGACTGGTCAATAGCCTCAAGGGCGTCTCCGCCCGCCGGATACGCCAGGAGTTCACCGGCCGCATCAACCTCGCCATCATGCACGGGCATCTGTGGTCGCCCTCGTACTTCTCGGCGTCCTGCGGTGGAGCGCCGTTGGCGATCGTCCGTCAGTACATCGAACAGCAAAAACGCCCGCTCTAGAGTGCAGGCCAGAGCAGGCCTGAGATGCATTCATCCCCGGTGTGAACGCCGCGGGCCTTCTGCAAGAGTCCCGGTAAGAGACCGAGAAGAGACTGAGTACGATGATCCGACCCCGAACCATATAGACGGGGACCCATACCCGGAGGAGATGCGTACCCGTGGCTGCCCGACTGCCCTCCTGGGCCTGGGTCACCGGTCTGACGGCTGGGGCGACCGTGGCCGTCGTCGCCCTCGCCGTACAGGCGAACCACGGCCCGCATCCCACGGCCGCCGTAGCCGATCGGAAACCGTCGGCCTCGGCGAGCGCCCACGCGTCCGCCACGCCCCACTCCTCGGCCCCGCCCGCGTTGCCGGACGCGTCGGGCCAGGGCCGCCGGATCGTGTACTCGCTCGGCGAGCAGCGGGTGTGGCTGGTCGACGCGACCGGCAAGGCGACCCGCACCTTCACGGTGTGGCCGGGCACGGTGAGCCCGCAGCCCGGCCGCTACTCGGTCACCCTGCGCATCCAGTCCCTCAGGGGCTCGGACGGCGTGGAGATCGAGCACGTCATGTACTTCACCAAGGCGTCCGGCGTGAACGTCGCCTTCTCCAACGCCCTGGACGGCTCCTCACCGCCGCCGGCGGCCGGCAAGAAGCTGGGCGGCATCCGCATGCAGAAGGCGGACGGCGCCGCCCTGTGGTCCTTCGGCGACCAGGGGACGACGGTGGCGGTCGTCAGCTAGCGGCTTCCTGCTGAGGGCGGGCGGGCAGCAGGTTGACGACGAGGGCGACCCCGGTGAGCACGATGATCCGGGTCGCCGCCTCCAGCCCGTTCCAGGTCTTCGACTGCCACATCGAGAACCACTCACCGCCGATCGCGATGAACCCGGCGCCGAAGAGAAGCAGCAGCATCAGCAGCCCGTAGGTGGAGATGCGCCGGGCGAGGTCGGTGTGGCGCCGCGCCCAGAGATACGTGCCCCAGATCAGCACGACGGCCGCCACCGTCTCCCACACGATGATGGCGACGTACGCGGTGTCCTGCAGACCCTTGCTGGTGATGGCCCGCCACATCAGGTTGTCGTCCTTGAAGGTGGTGTCCATCGCCAGCACATGCCGGACGAACTGCTGGTTGGTCCCGAAGTCGGTGATGTTCCCGAGAGCGACGAGGGCGATGTAGAGGGCGAGTATCCCGGTGAGCACACCGGCGGCCAGACTGAGGCTGGAATGACGGGAGTTACCTGTGGGGGTGGTGGTCATGGCGGGTATCTTCCCAGGCGCGCCGCCCTCTGTTCGTCCGCATTCAGCCAACGTGACGCCCTGCCCTCAACGCCCCGCCGCCTCCCCCGTCACCACCGGCCGCACCCTCGTCAGCAGCAACTCCAGGAACTGGTCCGGGTGGCGGAACGAAGCGAAGTGGCTGGCGTTCCGGATGAGGGCGAAGTCCTTCACGGGGGCCGTGACCGTCTCGTAGAAGCGGCGGGCCGGTTCCGGTGGGGTGAGGACGTCGCTGTCGCCCTGGAAGAGGAAGAAGGGGAGCTGGAAGGCCGTGCCCTCGGCGTACTCGTCGATCGTCATGGCCTGTGGGCCGAGCTGTTCGGAGAAGGTCATCCCCTTCAGGTACGCGCGCAGGTCGCGGAGCGTGTGGAGCGGGGAGAACCAGAGGGAGCGGATCACGACCGTCTTCATCGTGTCGTAGGTCAGCGGGTCCGTCGTGACGACCGTCTTGGCGTACTCCGACCACTGCTCGGCGCTCCAGGCCGACCGGTCCGGGCCCATCGCCGCCACCTTCGCCCGTTCCTTCTTCTTCCCCGCCTTCTCCAGCCGGGCCAGCAGTGCCTCGTAGGCGGAGGAGTCCCGGCCGCCGCCGATGATGTTCTGGTCGGTGCCCACGTACGCCGAGTACAGCTCGGGGTGGTTGCGGGCCAGCCGCAGGCCGGTGACCGAGCCGAAGCTGTTGGCGACCAGCAGCACCTTGTCGACGCCGAGGCGGGCGCGGATGTGGGCCGTGACCTCCAGGGCGTCGGCGTAGAGGCGGTCCAGGGTCATCTCGCCCTGCCCGTCCGGGCCGGTCGCCGCGAAGGTCCGGCCCGCGCCGCGCATGTCCCAGCGGACGATCGTGAAGTGCCGCTCCCAGGCGCGGGTGCGCGGGATGAAGATCAGGTTGGAGGCACCGGGGCCGCCGTGGATCTCCAGGATCACGGGGTTCGCCAGGTCCTCGCCGCGGATCGAGATCCACTGGTCGATGCCGCCGATGCGGACGTACGACGCCTCGTCGATGCCGTTCGGTGTCCGGATCTCCAGCTTCTTCGCGTTGGCCCGGCGCTTGAGGGCGCGGTAGGTCAGCAGCATGGTGTTCCCCCTAAACTGTTTATGGCATCAGCTGTTCTGTGCGTTTACGGTATATACAGTTGTCTGGCGGAGTCAACGGGCTTCGCCGAAGCCGAGTGGGACAAGCGGGAGGGACCTCGTGGCCGGACGGAACAAGGAGCAGCAGGACGGGCCCCGCGACCCGCGAGCGACCCTCGCGCTGCTGTGGGGCGAGCAGGGGCAGCCCACCCGCGGGCCCAAGCCGAAACTGTCGCCGGGGCGCATCGCCGCGGCCGCCGCCGAACTCGCCGACGCGGAGGGCCTGGACGCGGTCTCCATGAACAAGGTGGCGGCCGGCTTCGGGGTCTCCGCGATGGCCCTGTACCGGTACGTCCCCGGCAAGACCGAACTCGTCGCGCTGATGGTGGAGTCCGTGCTGGATGAAGGGCCCGACCTGTCGGGGATCCCGGACGGGGGCTGGCGGGCCGCCGTACGGGAGTGGACCCGGCAGTGCGCGCGTGTCTACGACGCCCACCCCTGGCTGCTCGGCGCCACCGCGATGCGCCGCCGCCTCATGGGCCCCTGTGAGCTGCGCTGGCTGGACACGGCGCTCGCCGCCCTGGAGCCCACGGGCCTCGGCCCGGCCCAGCGTCACCAGGTCTTCCTCCTCCTGATCGGGCTCGTCCGCAACCTCGCCCAGCAGCGCGGCGACTACGACGCGGCGCAGGACGCGGAGTGGAACCGGCTCACCGGCGACCTGCTCGCCCGCCACGCCGACCGCTTCCCTGCGCTCACCAAGGCGATCGCGGAGGGTGTTTTCGACCCGGCCGGCATCGATCCGCTCGACTTCGGCCTGGACCGGATTCTCGACGGGGTCGAAGCGCTCGTGGCTGGGCGGGAATGACCCAAGGGGGCCGGTTTGCCCCCGTGAACGGAACGTTCCCCGTCGATTACAGTGCCTAGCGTCGTACGGGCGGACGGTGCCGTGAGGAGGTCTCGGTGGGTACGACATCCGGCGCCGTCTGGGGACGAGCCGAGCAGCAGGACTTCCGCAGCAGGGTGCGCGGCACTCTGCTGGGGGCGGCCGTGGGTGACGCGCTGGGCGGGCCCGCGGATCCGCTGTCCCTGGAGGAGATCCGGGCCGCCTACGGCCCCGAGGGGCTGCTGGACCTGGCCTTCGGGCACGGGCGGCGTGGCACGGTCACGCACCACACCCAGCTCACCCTCTTCTCGGTGGACGGGTTGATACGCGCCCAGGTACGCCGGGACACCGGCGCCTGGCATCCGCCGACCGATCTGCACAGGGCGTATCTGCGCTGGGCGGCGACCCAGCGGGACTGGGGGCCGGACGAGCGGCGCAAGGACGACGGCTGGCTGGCGCGGGAGGAGTGGCTGTACGCCCGCCGGGAGCCGAGCCGGGCGCTGCTCATCGCCTTCGGCGACGAGACGATGGGCACGCTGGAGTCGCCCAAGAACCCCGGCGAGCTGGGGCCGGAGGCGGTCGCCCGCTCGGCGCCGTTCGGGCTGCTGGTCGGCTGGGAGCCGCAGCTGGTCGCGCAGTTGGCGGTGGAGTGCGCGGCACAGAGCCACGGCCATCCGATCGCCTACCTGTCGGCGGGCGCGTACGCCGTGATCGTGCACGCGCTGGCCCGCGGCGAGAGCCTCGACGGTGCCGTCCAGCGCGCCCTCGCCCTCCTCTCCGCCCGCCCCGGCCACCAGCCCGTCGCGGACGCCCTCCAGCACGCCCTCGGCGCGGTACGCCAGGGCATCCCGAGCCCGACGCGCGTGGAGGAACTGGCGGGCGACGGTACGGCGGACGGCCTGCTCGCCGCTTCCGTGTACTGCGCGTTGGTCGGCGAGGACGTCCGCCACGGCCTGTGCCTGGCGGTGAACCAGGGCGGCCCGTCAGCGGCGGCGGGCACTCTGACCGGCGGCCTCCTGGGCGCCCTCCACGGCGAAACGGCCCTCCCCCCGGCCTGGCTGACCGAGCTGGAGGGCCGCCCCACGATCCTGGAACTGGCCGACGACTTCGCGATGGAGATGACCCAGGGCCCGGCCCTGCACGGCCCGGCGGGGTCTTCGCCGGGGTGGCTGGCGCGGTATCCGCGGTAGGGCCGCGCACGGTCGTTACGTCCGGCGCAGGGTGTTCAGGATCTTGCCGGTGCCGGCGGTACGCGGGCCCCTCGGGGATCGTGAGCGCCTCGGTGGCCGGCTCGTACCGGCCCTCGATCCCCTACGGCGCTCCCACCACGTCGTCGCCGGCAGGCACCGGCACCGCCGCCACCGCGTCCCCGTCCGTGTTGACCTTCTCGATGACCGCGAGGCGCTCCGGGGTGTCCTCGGGCTTCAGGTAGCCGATCGCGATGTAGAGGACGAGGGAGACCGCCAGGGGGATCGAGACCTGGTACTGGAGGGGGACTCCGCCGGAGACGTTCCAGTTGACGGGGTAGTTGACCAGCCAGAAGGCGAGCAGGCCGGCTGCCCAGCTGGTGAGGGCCGCCGTGGGGCCGGAGCGGCGGAAGGGGCGGAGGAGGCCCAGCATCATCGGGATCGCGATCGGGCCCATCAGGCCGGCCACCCACTTGATCACCACCGTGATGATGTCCTTGAACGCGGGGGAGTTGACCTGGGTCGCCACCGCCATCGACAGGCCCAGGAAGACGACCGTCGTCACCCGGGCCGCGATCAGGCCCGAACGCCCGGACCACGCCCGCGCCCTCGACGACAGTACGGGCGCCACGTCACGGGTGAAGACGGCCGCGATGGCGTTGGCGTCGGAGGAGCACATCGCCATCGTGTGGGAGAAGAAACCGACGATCACCAGGCCCAACAGACCGTGCGGAAGGAGCTGTTCCGTCATCAGGCCGTAGGAGTCGGAGCCGTCCGGCTTCCGCGCGTGGACCAGGAGCGGGGACATCCACATCGGGAAGAAGAGGACCACCGGCCAGACCAGCCACAGCGCCGCCGACAGCCGGGCCCCGCGCTCGGCCGCGTACGCGCTGCCCGTCGCCATGTAGCGCTGGGCCTGGTTGAGCATGCCGCCGTTGTACTCGAACAGCTTGATGAACAGGAACGCCAGCAGGAACACCGTGCCGTACGGGCCGACCAGCGGCTTGCCGTGGCCGTGCAGGGCCGGCTGGTTCCAGGCGTCGAAGAAGCCGATGTGCCTGTCGTTCAGCTTCAGGACGACGGCGATGAACATCGAGACCCCGGCCAGCAACTGGATGACGAACTGGCCGAGTTCGGTCAGCGCGTCCGCCCACAGACCGCCGATCGTGCAGTACACGGCCGTGATCGCGCCGGTGATGAGGATGCCCTGGTTCAGCGACACCCCCGTGAACACCGACAACAGGGTCGCGATCGCCGCCCACTTGGCGCCCACGTCCACGATCTTCAGCAGCATGCCCGACCAGGCGAGCGCCTGCTGGGTGGGGAGGTTGTAGCGGTTCTTCAGGTACTCCAGCGGGGAGGCCACATGGAGGCGGGAGCGCAGCCGGTTGATGCGGGGCGCGAACAGCCTCGACCCGATCGCGATGCCCAGCGCGATGGGGAAGGACCAGGTGACGAAGGAGGTGACGCCGTAGGTGTAGGCGATCCCCGCGTACCCGGTGAACAGGACCGCGCTGTAGCCCGACATGTGGTGCGAGATGCCGGACAGCCACCAGGGCATCCTGCCGCCGGCCGTGAAGAAGTCGGAGACGTTGTCCACGCGCTTGTGCGACCAGACGCCGATCGCGACCATCACACCGAAGTAGCCGATGAGCACGGCCCAGTCGAGACTGTTCATGGGCTCGATCGTGGGTGTGGCCACATGAACACGACAAGCAAGCGTAAGGTCAAGTCACGGTAAAATTGTTCGACTTGGTGACCCATGTTCACTCATATGAACTCGTCCGAAATGGCGGTCAGTTGGCTCACCGCATCAACTCGCCCGCGTTGACCAGCAACGACTGCCCCGTGATCGCCCGCGCCCGGTCCGAGGCGAGGAACACCGCCGCGTCCGCCACATCCCCGTCCGTCGCCAGCTCCGGCAACGCCATCCGCTCGGCCAGCCGCCCCAGCACCTCCGCCTCCGGCACCCCCTCCGTCTGCGCCGTGAAGCCGACGTACGCCTGCACCGGCGGCCCCCACATCCAGCCCGGCAGCACGGTGTTGACCCGGATCCGGTACGCCCCCAGCTCCCGCGCCAGCGAGTACATCGCACTCGTCAGCGCCCCCTTCGACGCGGCGTACGCCGCCTGCCGCACCTGCGAGGGCGCGGCCACCGCCGACTGCGTCCCGATGAAGACGACGGACCCGCCCCGGCCCGCCTTCAGCGCCGGCAGGCACGCGCGCGTCATCCGCAGCGTTCCGAGCAGGTTCACGTCGATGACCGACTGCCAGGTCGCGAAGTCCGCGTCCTCGACCCCGCCGAAGTACGAGTCCCACGCGGCGACGTGCACCACCGCGTCGATCCCCCCGAACCGCTCCCGCGCCAGCGCGGCCAGCGCCTCGCACTGCCCCTCGTCGGTGATGTCCGTCGCCCGGTACGCCGTGTGCGCGCCGGCCGGATCGATCTCCGCCGCGCTCTTGGCGAGGTTCGCCTCGGTGCGGGCGCCCAGGACGGCGTTCCCCCCGTCCCGTACGACGGCCGCGGCGACCTGGTGGCCGAGCCCGGCGCCGACACCCGAGACGACGACGGTCTTGCCTGCGAGCAGCGACATGGATGCCTCCCGCGGTCTGGCGCTTTATCTGACGGAGCGTCAGAGTATGGGCCACGGCAGGAAAGGGGAACCGTATGAGCGACGAGACCCGCAGCGAGGTGTACGCCGAACTGGCCTCCGTGGGCCCGTACGGCGTCCGCCCCGGCCACGCCCTGATCACCATGGTCGAACCGCACCCGGGGCACGAGTACGCCTACAACCGCTGGTACGAGGACGACCACTACTACGCCGGCGCGATGGCCATGCCCTGGATGTACGCGGGCCGCCGCTGGGTCGCGACCCGGGACCTGCAACTGCTCCGCCGCCCCGAGAAGTCGGCGATCGCCCAGCCCGTCACCGCCGGCTGCTACCTCTCCACGTACTGGATCACCGCCGGCCGCTACGACGACCACATGAAGTGGACCGTCGCCGTCAACAAGCGCCTCAACCGCGACGCCCGCGTCTACCACGACCGCACCCACGTCTTCACGGCCTTCCAGGACCACGAGACGACGGTCTACCGCGACGGCGCCGCCGGACCACGGGACTTCCACGCCCTCGACCATCCGTACGCCGGTCTGGTCCTGGAGGTGATCGACGCGCACGAGCCCGGGCAACGCCCGCAGCTCCTGGAGTGGCTGAGCACCCGCCATCTCCCGCGCCGCCTCACCGGCTCCCCGGCCGCCCTGGTGACGATCTTCCGCCCGACCCCGCTCCCCGGCGACCGCATGACCTACGTCAAGCAGGTCGAGGGAGTCGACACCCGCCTGACCCTGCTGTGGTTCCTGGAGGCCGACCCGAGGGACTGCTGGGAGGACCACTTCAGGGACCTGGACGACCAGGTGGCCGACTCGGGCCTGGGCCGGCTCGAGCTGCTGGCCCCGTTCATCCCGACGGTGCCAGGGACGGACCGGTACGTCGACCGGCTCCGCTGAACCTCACGGAGTCACGCTCAGGGCTTCTTGAGCTCGTCCGGACACGGGGTGCCCCGGGGCAGCTGGTAGGGCGCCGCCAGCCGGTAGGTCCCCGCCTTCGGCGCCAGCAGCATCGTCCACTTGTCGCCCTTCGCGTCCTCCGGCGTCTCCATCAGACAGCCGTTGACGTTGTCGTACGACTTCGGCGTGCCCTCGGCCCGGTGCTTGGACGCCGTCGTCTCCTGCGGCGGCTTCACGCTCTTGCCGTGCGCGTCGACGATGCTCAGCCACGGCGAGTACGGGATCTTGATCAGGATCCGCCCGGCCCTGCGCACCTCCAGCGTCATCTCGCCCTGCTCGGCCCGGTCCACCACCGCGTTCGGCTCGGCGAGCGGCGCCGGATCGGTCACCTTGAACAGCTGCCAGTTGGCGTCGCCCCAGATCTGCCGCAGATACGGCATCCCGCGCTGCAGCAGCGCCCGCTCCCGCTCACCGCCGTCGCCGTCCGGGTTGTCCTTCGGCAGCACCACGAAGTGCACGGCCCACCGCTGGAGCCACTCGTGGTAGTTCGCCGAGTTGAGCGTGTCGTCGTAGAAGAGCGGGTTGCGCTCCATGTCGGCCTGCCGGTTCCAGCCGCGCGCCAGGTTGACGTACGGCGCGAGCGCGGAGGCCTCGCGGTGCGAGCGCGCCGGTACGACCTCCACCCGGCCCTTCTCGGCGCCGACGTTCTGGAGCTGGTTGACGAGCGGGGCCAGCTCCCGCGCCCAGGAAGCGGCCGGCGTGGTGTGCATGATGTCGTCGACCGACTTGAAGCCGATCCAGCCGACGACGCCCAGGAACCCCAGCACGGTCAGATACCACTTGCGGGACTTCGGCACCGTGAACGGCAGCGCCGCGATCAGCGTCGCACCCGCGAACAGCATCGGCAGCCGCGAGATGTTCGACCCGATCTGCGAGCTGATCAGCCACACCAGCACCACGGAGAGGCTGTACACGCCCGCCGTCAGCCGTACGGTCACCCACTGCTTCGGCACCAGGAACAGGCACAGCAGGCCGTACAGCAGCGGCATGATCACCGAGCCGATCGTCATCGGCTGCGTGCCCGAGAACGGGAAGAGGAAGTACGACGCCGCGACCACCACCGTCGGGGCGATCCCCAGCGCCCAGGCCCCCGGCCGCCGCTTCTGCAGGAACAGCGCGACCGCGACCAGGCCCACGAACAGCCCCGAGACCGGCGAGGCCATGGTCGACAGCCCGGCCAGCGGGGCGGCCACCGCGGCCTTCGCCCAGCGTTTGTGCCGCCACTTGTGCGGCCAGCGGAACACGGCCGCGACCGCGCCGAGCGCGAACATCGTGCCGAGCCCGAACGTCACCCGGCCCGAGATCGCGTTGCACAGGAACGCCAGGACCCCGGCGAGCGAGGCCCACAGCGGGTTCTTCACCGCCCGGCTGCGGATGAGGATCAGGGTGAGCAGGCCCGCCGAGACCGTCCCGGCGATCATCATCGTCGTACGGACGCCGAACACGGCCATCAGATACGGCGAGACGACGCTGTACGACACCGGGTGCATGCCGCCGTACCAGGCGAGGTTGTACGCCGAGTCCGGGTGCCGGCCGACGAACTCCGCCCACGCGTCCTGCGCCGCGAGATCGCCACCGCTGTTCGCGAACGTGAAGAACCAGACGATGTGCAGGACACCCGCGAGGGCCGTGACCGACAGCACCGGGTGCCGGAGCATCCGCTGCCGCAGGGGTTCGAGGGCGGTGAGGAGACGCGCGAGTCTGCCAGGACGGCCGTTCGCGCCGGTCGGGTCCGTGTCTGTCGCGGTCGCGTCGGCCGTGTCAGTCGCGGACACGCGTATTCGCGGGCCGGACCCCGGACCGGCTCCCGGGGTGGTTCCCGGGCCCGGATCGGCGTCGTCGGCGCGTGTCGGCTCCGCTGTGGCCACCTGAAGGCACTCCCCGTGTCCCGTCTTCTGTTCTCGGCCGTGTTCCCCGAGGGTCCCCCGGTGTTCCCGGCCGCTTTCCGTCCAGTTCGCCACCCTGTCCCGTGACCGGCGACCTGCCCCGATTCGTGACGCTAGCACGCACCCCGCCACGGGGCTCCCGGGTGGGGCTCCGTCGGCGGGGTGCGCGGGATCGGGCGAGGGGGCGAGGTCAGCCCAGGCGGGCGAGCTTCGCGCCGAAACCGGGCTCGGCCAGGTCGTCCTTCAGGGCCACCGGAACCTTCACCGCTCCGGCCGAACCGTCACCCACGGTGAGCGTGCCGACCCGGGTGCCGGCCTTCGCGGTGTGCGGGACGGAGTCGGAGGCGAAGGACAGCTTCACCTTCAGCCCGGACCAGCCGACCGCGGTGACGTCCTGGGTGACCACGACCGGGGTCTGACCGCCGAGCTGGTCGTCCACATAGCCGACGACGTCACCCTTCTTCAGGATCTTCGCCGAGGTCAGCGCGTCCTGGGCGGCGAGCAGCGCCGTCTTGCTGACCGCGTTGACCGTTTCGATGATCGACGGCTTGTGCTGGCCGAGGATCGCGCCGACGATCGTCACCGTCTGCCCGCCGACCGTCTTGCGGGAGGCGAAGAGCAGATTGCCGCCGGCCGCGGTGGTGCTGCCGGTCTTGATGCCGATCGCGCCGATGCGGTACGGGAGCTCGTTCACGTTGGACCAGTTGTGGCCGGAGGGGTCCGTCCAACTGGCCGCGCTGGTGATGGCGACCAGGGCGGGGTTCTTGACGACCGCGCGGCCGAGCTTCACCTGGTCCTCGGCCGTGGAGACGGTGGACGCCGTCAGCCCCGAGGGGTCGGTGTACGTCGTGTTCGTCATCCCCAGCTCCTTGGCGGTGGCGTTCATCTTCTTCACGAACGCCGCCTCCGAGCCCGCGTCCCAGCGTGCGAGCAGCCGGGCGATGTTGTTGGCGGAGGGGATCATGACGGCCGACAGGGCCTGCTTCTCGGTGAGGTAGTCGCCGGCCTTGACCGTGTTGAGCGTGGACTCGTCACCGGTCCTGTCGTACCCGCCCTCCTTCGCCGCCGTCGCGTCGACCTTGATCCTCGGACCTTCCTGACCCGGCTTCAGCGGGTGGTCGCGCAGGATGATGTACGAGGTCATGGTCTTGGCGACCGAGCCGATGGCAACGGGGGTCTGCGTGCCGAAGTGCCCCATCGTGCCGATGCCGTCGCCGTCCATCCAGCCCTGGCCCTCGCTCGGCCAGGGCAGGTTCACCTGGCCGCCGTCGAAGGTGTAGCTGTCCTTGGCGGTCAGCGCGAGGGCGGGGGACGGCAGGGGGCGCAGCGCCTGTACGACCACGAAGACGATCGCCAGGAGTACGACCAGGGGGGTCCAGATCTTGACCCGGCGCACGATCGTACGGACCGGGGTCTCCGGGGGTGGCGGCGTGTTCGTCAGCTCCGCCAGCAGGTCCAGCGGGGGCTTCGGGGGGAGCGGCTGCTGGGTGGTGCGCTCGGGGCCGACGTGGGGGACGGGGGTGGTGACGTCGGGGTTCTTGAGCGGGACGAACTTGCTGGCGCGCTCGGCTGCGCCGAGCTTGAGCGTGGTCGTCGGCTGGTCGACCTGCGGCGCCTGCCGTACGGCCTTGAAGACGGCGGTCGGCTGATCGACGGCCTCGGCTGCGCGGTTTGCCTGCGGCGCGTCGGCGGGGGTGGCCTCCGCCTCGGCTCCGCGGTTTGCCTGCGGCGCATCGGCGGGGGTGGCCTTCGCCTCGGCTCCGCCTTCGGCCTTCCCGTTCCCACCCGCACCACCCGTGCGGCTTTCGTCGTCGCCCGCGGGTGGCCCCTGTGGGGCGTCCTCGCCATCGGCGGCTGTCGGGTTGTCACCGTCCGGCTTGTCGCCGTCCTCAGCCGCCTCGGCTGTGCCTTCGTCGTCCTCGGCCCGCCCGGCCTTCGCCTCACCAGCCTCAGCCTGCTCGGCCTTGGCGTCGCCCTTCGCCTCAGCCTGCCCGTCCTCGGCGTCAGCCTTCGCCTCAGCCCGCTCGGCCTTGGTCTCCGCCTCCGCTGCAGGCTCAGCGTCCAGCTCAGCCTCGTCCTTCGCGTCCGCGTCGGCCTTCTCCTCTGTGCCGTCAGCCGCCTCGGCATCCTCCGCTGCGTCCGCCGTAGCCTCCGCGTCGGTGTCCGCCTCGGCGGTACCGTCGGAACCGGCCTCCGCCTCGGTGTTCGCATCCGCAACCGCCTCGGCGTCCGCCTCGGCGGTACCGTCGACCTCGTCCCCGGCCCCCGCGTCGGCGCCCCGCACCCAAGCCGACACCGCATCCCGCAGAGCGGCGTCCTCGGTGTCGGTCGGTTCGGTCTTCGCGGACTTGGCGAGGTCCCGTACCGTCAGGACCTTCGTCGCGGTGTCCACGCCGCCGCCCGGCGAACCCGCGGTGTCCGAGGAATCCTTTTCCCGGGAGACCGCGAGGCGCGGATCGCGGGCCTCGGGAACCGAACCCCCGCTCCCCGACGTCGGTTCCGCCGACGACTCGCCCTGCTTCGACCTGTCGGGGGACTCGCCCGCCACCGATGCCTCCTCCATGCGCCGCACGCTCATCCGCGCGCCCCTGTCCGAACCATGTACCAGTGTCCTGTGTGAGGGCTTGGCCCCTGTGGTAGACGAGAACGACATACCTACCGGTTCCCTCACGAACCGGTCACGCACTCTCGACAGACCAATGTGAGAGGGGTCACCCTGTCATTCATCCACGCGGGGAGGCATGGATGGGCAGGAGCCGCAGAACTATTCCGGAGGAGCTTCTGCTGCTGGCATTGGACCCGGCCACGGGTACCACTGCGCAGCCGCAGTCGCTCGACCTCGGTCTGGCCGGTGCACAGCTAGTGGAGCTGGCGCTGGCCGGACGGATAGCCCCAGACGGGGATCGTATCGCCGTGGTCGTGCCACGGCCGACTGGAGATCCGACTTTGGACTGCGCGTTGGAGTTGCTGCGAAGGCGTGGCGCTCCCGTGCGGGCTGTTCACTGGATCGGCGGGCCCCGACTGGGGCTTCGTCAGGTCTACCTCTCGCATCTGGAGCGGTGCGGCATGGTCGCCGCCGTACCGGGGCAGATGTGCGGGGTGTTGCCGACGACGCGCTACCAGGCGACGGACACCGCCATCAGCCGGGAGATCAAGGCCCGGCTGGATTCCGCGATCCGCACCGGCGTACCGCCGGACCCGCGGACCGCGGCGCTCGCCGCCCTGGCGCACGCCGTCGGACTCGGCAAGCACCTGTATCCGGGCAACGAGGGACGCTCGTCCCGTTCCCGGCTGCGGGACTTGATCCGGCACGATCCGATGGGCGGGCTCGTCGCGCACGCCGTGATGGACGTGCAGAACGGTGCGGCCGCACAGCCGCGTCGGCCTGCCGCCACCGCACGGCAGGGCGCGGTCGGTGCCAGGGCCACGGCGGAACCCGCACGCGGGGTTCCGATGCAGCCGCGCCACGGGTCCATGGCACGTGCCGTGGCCCACTAGGGCCGTACGGGCCGTACGGGGTGCACGAGCTGTCACCCCGGTCCTCCAGACCCGGTTCGGGAGCCGCTGGTCAGAGCGGGGCGGTGAGATCCTCGTGGTCTCGCCGTCCCGCTCGACTGCGTCCACGCCACCGTCCATGACACCGGCCACGGCACTCCAACGGGTGGCGGACGGTGGCGAACTGACGTGCACGCGCCGCATATCCCTCGTTTCCCAGCGGTAGAAAGCACCTTGGTGGCAGTCTGCTGAACAGCAGATACGGAAAGTGTTAAGTGAACAGGCAGGCAGCCGGAGGTGCACGTCCCGTGGCGTCCAATGTCAATCCCACCGTCAGGCGACGCCGGCTGGGCCAGGAGCTGCGCAGGCTCCGCGAGCTCAAGGGCATGACGGCCGAGGAAGTTGCGGAACGGCTGCTCGTTTCGCAGTCGAAGATCAGCCGGTTGGAGAACGGCCGGAGAAGCATCAGTCAGCGCGATGTGCGCGACCTGTGCGGGGTGTACGAGGTCGAGGACCAGCGGATCGTCGACTCGCTGATGGAGATGGCCCGGGATTCCAGGCAGCAGGGGTGGTGGCACACCTTCGGGGACATCCCGTACAGCGTGTACATCGGGCTGGAGACAGACGCCGAGTCGCTGCGGGTGTACGAACCCCAGCTGGTGACCGGTCTGTTGCAGACCCGTGCCTACGCGGAGGCCCTCGTCCAGGGCGCGTTGCCGGAGACGTCACCGGCCGACATCGAGAAGCGCGTCCAGGTGCGGATGCGCCGACAGGAACGTATCACCGCCGAGAACAACCCGCTTCGGCTGTGGGTCGTGCTGGACGAGGCGGCACTGAAGCGCGTCGTCGGCAGCAGGCTGGTGATGCGCGAGCAGCTGGAGCATCTGGTCGAGATGTCCCACCTGCCGCACGTCACCGTGCAGGTGCTGCCGTTCGAGGTGGGCGCGCATCCGGGGCTCAACGGGCAGTACGCGATCCTGGAGTTCACCGACGCGGCCGACTCCAGCGTGGTCTACCTGGAGGGCGTCACCAGCGACCTGTACCTGGAGAAGGCGCCGGACGTCGGGAAGTACGCCGTGATGTACGAGCACTTGCGGGCACAGGCCCTCAATGTCGAGCAATCCCGACAATACATCGCGACCGTGGCGAAGGGGTACGCGGGCTGAGCCGTCGTCACGGAGGGCGCCGGATCGTACACCGTTGGTCCACTCCAGTGGAAGGCTCGCCTGGAATATGCCATCCGGTCGAGTGAACGACTACTCCAGCGGGGGCAGTTGCCGGGTAGCGTCGATCACGCCAATCAGCTCAGAAGGTTGGCGTGAACCGCACTATCGCACCTCGCAACTGCAATCCAACAGGAGTGGACATGGCACTGATTCAGGGCGCTTCGCAGACGTGGATGAAGTCCTCCTACTCGGCGGGCAACGGCGCCTGCGTGGAGGTCAAGCTCCCCGCCGACGCCGGACTCGCGGTCCGCGACTCGAAGAACGTCGAGGGCCCGGTCCTGGCCTTCCCCGCCGACGCGTGGAACGCCTTCGTGGCCTCGGTCAAGGCCTAGGGGGCTCTCTCTGACCCTCGTCGCTGAGACCACCGACGAACACAACTGCACAGCACCACCTCCCAAGAGCCCTCTCGACCGGTCGCCGTCCTTGCCGAGAGGGCTCGGTGCTGTTCAGCGACGACTGAGCGGCACCTACCGGATCACCGGGAAGGCGATGTCGCACACGGGGTCCTGCGGCCCGGCCGCGTCCCAGTCGGCGAAGTAGACCTCCCGGCAGGGCCCGGCCGGCTTCAGCCCCTGCCCGGCCATCCACTGCTCCACCGCCTCGAAGGCGGCCAGGATCTGCGGATGCGCCACCTGCGCCTTGGTGATCCGCGTGAAGGCCAGCCGGGCCGCCGGTTCCACCCGTACCCGTGTCTCCCAGGCCCGCCCGGCCCGCTCGGCCCACGCCCGCGCCGCCGCCTCGTCGGCCACCGGAACGCAGGACTCGGCCGGTCCGTCGCTCTCCATCGACACCTCGGCGTGGTAGACCACGAACGGCGCCCCGGTCACACCCCCGCACTCCCGGGCGGCACCCGTCAGCCGCTCCAGCGATCCGCCGATCCACGTCGGCAGCTCGTCCGCCAGCGTGTGCCGCGACTCGGTGATCACCACCTGCGCCGGTACGTCCACCGTCTCGACCACGAACTTCCCGTACATCTCGGAGCTCCTCCCCGACAGCCGTCCACGGAGGTACTCGGCGAGGGTCCGCTGCCCGGCCACCCGGGTCTCCACGTCCGCCCACCAGCCGGCCAGCAGGTCGGCAGCCTGCGCGCCGCCCTCCGCCCCGACCACCTCGGCGATCCGGGCGAGCGGCATGTCCAGCTGCCGTAGCAGGGCCACCAGACGGGCGTGTTCGACCTGGTCGGCGCGGTAGTAGCGGTAGCCGCTGGCCTCGTCGACATGCGCCGGGGTCAGCAGGCCGAGCCGGTCGTACAGCCGCAGGGCCTTGGCCGACAGCCGGGCCCGCGCGGCGAACGCGCCGATGGTGAGCAGTTCGTCGTCCACGGGAGCATCCTCCGTCACCGGACGCGGTTCGCCCGGTGACAGGGACGCTCGGCCTTGCCCCAGGGGCAAGGTCAATCCGCTAGCCCAGCTGGGCCTCGATCGCCGAGACGACCTCGGCCGACTCCGGCTCGGTCTGCGGCGAGAAGCGCGCCACGACCCGGCCGTCCTTGCCGATCAGGAACTTCTCGAAGTTCCAGCGGATGTCCCCGCTGTGCCCCTCGGCGTCGGCGACGTCCACCAGGCGCTCGTACAGCGGGTGCCGGCCCTCGCCGTTCACCTCCACCTTCTCGGTCAGCGGGAAGGTCACGCCGTACGTCGCCGAGCAGAACTCCGCGATCTCCTCGGCGGTGCCGGGCTCCTGCCCGAGGAACTGGTTGCAGGGCACACCGAGCACGGTGAAGCCCTGGGTCGCGTACCGCTCCTGGAGCTTCTCCAGGCCCGTGTACTGGGGGGTGAGGCCGCACTTGGAGGCCACGTTCACGATGAGGATCGCCTGGCCGGCGTACTGCGGCAGGTTGGCGGGGCCGCCGGTGAGGGCGCCGATCTCGACATTCAGGGGGCTGTGGTCAGCAGTCGTCATGCCCGGATACTAGGCGGGCGGGATGACGGGCCGGCCACCCGCCGCCTCCATCAGGACATCTCCCGCCGCCGTCCGCCCGTACAGCACCGAGCGTCCGGCCCGGTGCCGTTCGACGAGCCCCGCCTCCCGCAGCACCTTCAGATGCCGCCCCACCGAGCCCAGTCCCTGCCCCGTCACGGCGGTCAGCTGGGTGGTGCTCATGGGGGAGCCGAGGAGGACCAGGACCGTGGCCCGGGCCGGGCCGAGCAGGGTGCCGAGGCCGGCCGGGACGCCCCGGTCGCCGGTGTCGGCGAGGACCCCGGTGCAGGGGTAGACCGCCGCGTACCGCACCCCGTCCTCCCAGGCCACCCACCCCGCGCGCTGCACGGTCACCGGCACGAAGAGCAGCTCGGCGCCGGAGATCTCGCGGGGCGGGTACTCGTGGAGGTTGATCTGGAGCCGGTTCTCGCCGAGCCAGCGCGTCCGCCCGGGCCGCAGCGCGTCCAGGACGCTCACCCAGCCGCCCCGGCTCACCTGCGCGGTCCGGGCGACCACATCCGCCTCCAGCACCCGTCGGCGCCGCGCCCAGTACGGCCGTACGGTCTCCTCCCACACCCACTCCAGCAGGGCGGCCGCCCGCTCGGGCAGATCGTCCCGGTCCAGCCCGGCGGGGAGCGGACCGGCGAGGGCGGTGCGCAGATGGGCGCGGGCCACGTCGGGGGCGGTCGCGCGGACCCGGGCGACCTCGGCCGCGAACGGCTCGTCGCCGCGCGGGGTGGGGGTCAGGAAGTCGGCGATCCACTCCCGCCCGAGCCCGGCCCGCACCAGCGGCCCGGTCACCGGATCCGCCGCCAGCAGCGCCCGGTAGCCGGGCAGATGGCGGCTCAACCACGCCTGCTCACCGGGATGCGCCGGGTCACCGGCGTGCAGCAGCTTCAGGGACGCGAAGGTCTCGGCGAACGGCGAGATGACGAACCGGCTCCCGGCCAGGGTGTCCGCGTTGAGCTGCCACCACCCCACGTCCGGTCCCCCTCGCCGTCGTACGGCCTTTCGCGCACCGGCGAAACAATAACGAGCCGACGGCGGACCGCCCGACACTCCGGGCATGCCCAGCTACCGATCTCTCTTCCGCACCCCGGAGTTCACCCCGCTCTTCCTCGGTACGGCCGCGCAGACCGCCGCGCAGACCCTCGGCGGGCTCGCCCTCGGCACGCTCGTGTACCGGGCGACCGGCTCCCCGCTGCTGTCGGCGGTGAGCATGTTCGGCCCGTCGCTCGCCCAGGTGCTGGGCGCGACCGTCCTGCTGTCCGGCGCCGACCGGCTGCCGCCGCGTGCGGCCCTGTCCGCGATCGCGCTGGCCTTCGCGGCCGGTACGGCGGCGCAGGCGCTGCCCGGCCTGCCGGTGGGCGCCGTCTTCGCCGTCGTACTCCTGCTGGGCCTCGTGGCGTCGCTCGGCGGCGGGGTCCGCTGGGGCCTGCTGAACGAGATTCTGGCCAAGGACGGCTATCTGCCCGGGCGTTCGCTGTTCAACATGGTGAACGGGCTGATGCAGGTCGCCGGTTTCGCCACCGGCGGCGCCCTGCTCGCCGCGCTGTCCCCACGGGTGTGCCTGCTGTTGTCCGCCGCCCTGTACCTGTCGGCGGCGCTGGTGCTGCGCCTGGGCCTGAGCGCCCGCCCGCCCCGCACCACGGGCCGCCCCTCCGCCTCGGCGACCTGGCGGGTCAACGCCCTGCTGTGGTCGTCCCGGTCGCGCAGGCTGACCTATCTGGGCCTGTGGCTGCCCAACGGCCTGGTGGTCGGCTGCGAGTCGCTGTACGTGTCGTACGCCCCGCACGCGGCCGGCACCCTGTTCGCCTGCGGGGCGCTCGGGATGTTCGCGGGGGACGTGACGGTGGGCCGCGTACTTCCGCGCGCGGTACGGCGCCGACTGGCCACGCCGCTGCTGCTGGTGCTGGCGACGCCGTATCTGCTGTTCGCGGCGCACCCGCCGCTGCCGCTGGCGATGGTGTGCGTGACGGTCGCGTCGGCCGGTTTCGGCGCGAGCCTGGTCCAGCAGGAGCGGCTGATGGAGCTGACACCGGACGAACTCGCCGGTCAGGCCCTGGGGTTGCACTCGGCGGGGATGCTGACCCTGCAGGGCGCGAGCGCGACGCTGGCCGGGACGGTGGCCCAGTTCACCTCGCCCGCCGCGGGGATGACGGTGATGGCGGCGGGCTCGGTGCTGGTGACGCTGGCGCTGGCTACGGCCGGCCGTCGCTCTCCTGCGCCGGAACCGGAGCCTGCTCGGGCCGGGGTGAGCTGAGGTCGGCGTCGATCTTCTGCACGGCCCGGTCGAAGTAGCGGAGCAGCTCGACGGGGAAGGGCATCACGAGGGTGGAGTTCTTCTCGGCGGCCACTTCGACGACGGTCTGGAGGAGCCGCAGCTGCATGGCCTCCGGCGTGTCGGACATGATCCTCGAAGCGTTGGCGAGCTGCTGCGCGGCCTGGAACTCACCGTCGGCGGTGATGACCCGGGCCCGCCGCTCCCGCTCGGCCTCGGCCTGCCGCGACATGGACCGCTTCAGCGACTCGGGCAGCTGGACGTCCTTGATCTCGACGCGGTCGATGTGAACGCCCCACCCGGCGGCAGGACTGTCGATCATCAGCGCCAGCCCCTCGTGCAACCGCTCCCGGTCACTGAGCAGATCGTCCAGATCGCTCTTGCCGATGATGGACCGCAGGGAGGACTGGGCGACCTGCCCGACGGCGAAGACGTAGTCCTGCACCTCGATGGCGGCACGCACCGGGTCGGTCACCCGGAAGTAGACGACCGCGTCGACCTTCACCGACACGTTGTCCTTGGTGATGCCCTCCTGCGTGGGCACGGGCATGGTCACGATCTGCACGTTCACCTTGCGCATCCGGTCGGCGAACGGGATCAGGAAGGTGACGCCGGGCTGCCGATGGCCGGGCAGCGCCTTTCCCCAGCGGAACACCACCCCGCGCTCCACCTGGTTGACGACCCGCATCCCGCTCTTCAGCACGAGCAGCGCCAACACCACCACCACGACGACCGCTACCACGGTTCCTTCCATGGCAGTCCCTTCCTCGCATCCAGCGACCCGGTACGGATACCGGCAAGGACACCGCCGACGCCGGAACGGATGCGCCCCCGGCGTCATGGTTCCGTCAAATCCGATGCGGCGCCGTGTTCGGGCGCATGGCCCCGGGCCTGGCGTTCGCGGCGCCGGCCCCTTCAACCCGGGGTGGCGGGCGGTGAGTTGGGTCACAGTCCCGGGGAGCGGGGATGGCGAGACGTTTGCGCAAAACGGGGCGGCCGCCCCACTGGGCGCCGGGGGTGCAGGTGGTGGGGGTGGCGAGAGGGTGGCGCGGGCTGGTGGGGGCAAGTGCGAATACCTGTGCGGATTTGCGGTAAGCGGAAGGCTACCCTCCGTTAAAAACTGGTGGTGGGGTGCTCTGCACGATCCGGCGGGGTGACGTTGTTTGCTGATGTCAGGAGCAACGAGGCTCCAGGCACCGGGAGTTGGGACTGCGGGGAGACGGCGACCGGTGCTGCACGAGAACGAAGGAAACACCGTGACACTGGACGACGTCGCCAGCCTCGTGCTGGCCTCCGCCGCCGCGGCGCGGGCGTACGCGCCCGATGTGCGCGCCGGCGTGCGCCGCCTGCTGGGCGCCGGGGTCCGCGTCGGCGCGGAGACCCTCCTCGCTCAGCATCGGCCGGCCGTCCGTACCGATCCGACCCACCTGGACGACGTCGGGGGTGGCCGATGACCGGACAGCCCCCCGACGACGGCGTCGACCGGGCCCTGTACGAGCCCAGCGACCTGGCGCCGCCCGCCTTCTGGGCCTTCCACGAGCTCTACCACCAGGCGTACGTCGAGTACGCCTACGTACAGCTGGGCGACCGGATAGCCGCCGACCGCCTGGTCGACCAGACCTTCGTCTTCCTGGCCGTGATCTGGCAGCAGGTCACCCTGCGGGAGAGCCCGGAGGCGTTCGCCTGGCGGCTGCTCAAGGAGCGCGTGGCCGCCGAACTCGCCGATCAGGGGCGCGATCCGGCGGCCCGCGAGACGCTGGCGTTCGAGCGCGCGACGCAGGCGGCCTGCGACCCAATCCTCGGCAGCTTCCGCTCCGAATTCCGAGCACAAGTGGCCGAACTCGAAGACGGTATGGGTCTGTACGCGGCGATGGCCCGGCTGCCGGAGCGTCAGTTCGACGTGATGATCCTGCAGTTCGCCCTGGGCTTCTCCACCAGGCGGACCGCTCTGGTGATGGGGGTGTGCGAGGCGACGGTGCGTTCCACGCGCCGAGCCGCCAGACACCGCCTGGCAGCGGACCTGGGACTGCAGTTCGGCGAGGACACCGACGATGAGGAGTGAGACCCCGATGCGCCCTCCCAAGCCGCGCACCCTAGACGAAGCCCTCGGCCGAGCCCGCGTCCGCCACGGCGTCTACAGCCGCTCCGACCGCGAGGCCTCCCGTCGCCGTATCGCCGAGCAGTTGCGCGAGCTCGGCTGGGTCCAGGCCCTGGCCGACCCCGCGGCAGGACAGCGCACGGTGCAGCGGACGGTGATGCTGCACGAGCGCGCCGGGCAGGACCTGCGCGCGCTGTGCCAGGGGGTCATCCACGACGACGAGGCCGCCCGCCGCATCACCCGCTTCGACGAGACCCGCGACCCCGGCGGCGCCCTGGCCTTCGCCTGCCTCCTGCTCCTGGCCGACTACGAGGAAGGCGCGCAGTTCTGGCTCCAGTACGCCGCCGGCGGCGGCCAGGCGACCGGCGCCGTGTGCCTGTACCTCCTGCACCTGCACCGCGGCGACTGGCGCGACGCGCGGCACTGGGCGAAGCAGATAGCGGTCCTGGAGCACGAGCCCTGCCAGTACGCACCCATCGCCCACGAGGTCGTCGACGCCATCCCCGGCCCGGCGGGCGTGGCCGTCTACCTCGACCTGCCCGACGACGTCGGCGTCGTCTCGGAGGACGCGGTGAGGGACGCCGTCGACATCCTGGCCGTCGACACACTCGACGGCTTCGGCGCCATCCCCCAGCCGAACCCCGCCCTGGCCGACCAGCTCCAGGACCTCATGGCCCACTGACACCGCGGTCCGGGCGGGAAACCGCAATGCGGTGCTCTCGACGCTTCTCTACGATCTTCCTGCCTGTGTCGGCCGGCAGCTGGGAGCCAAACTGGTGTGGGACGGGGCGTTCTACCGTGTTCGACGTGACGGCTACGAGATCTGTTTCGTCCCCGATGCCGGGGTACCCCTCGACGAGATCGACGACGTCGACATGTGGGTGATCTTCGACAGCGGGGAACGCTGGTCGGGGACGATCTACACCCTGGACCATGTCCGCCGCGCCATGGACCGGTGGCGACAGACCGGTGAGTGCCTCGGCGGCAGGTACTTCTACGTCTGGGACGGACTGATCGTCCGCGACCGAGGCCTCCCCGGCATGGCCGACATCGTCGACGACCTCGTTCGGAGCGGTGACTACAGAAACGTCTTCCGCGACGTCGGCCCGGTGGGCACGGACGACTGACAGCAACGTGCTACGTCCGTGACAAGCTGCCGGGTGCCGCTGCCGTCCGCGCCGCCGTCAGTCGAGGGTGCGAGGGCTCCGTGCCCGAGAGGCGCGATGCACCGCCCGGAGGACCAGGATCAGCGCCGTGACCGAGAGCACGCCGTTGAGAGTGTCCATGACCATGATGACGGAGTGGGGCGCGAGCAGCAGGCCCGGCACCCTGGCGATGATCAACCCCAGGCCCAAGAGGAGGGGGAACCATGTCCGAAAGACCCGCATGCCCTGATCGGGACTCTTTCCCTTCCGAACCTGGGTCCGCTCCCACCACCGGCTGCCGAGACTCATGAGGACCAGCAGACACCCCATCGCGACCACGGACCAGTCCATGAACCGCAGCATCACAACTCCTTCATCAGGAGGAGGATGTTCCTCCCGAGGGTGCCCACGGTCAAGGGGCCGGCACCTCGCAGCAGCCCTGGTCGGCCCTCATGCGTCCGGGCCGGTGCGCCGGCGCCCCTGCGGGCCTTGTGGCACATGCGCGGCACGGCCGTGATCATGCAAGGACCCCTTCCCGCACGCGGTCGCGCAGCCGGTCGTGGAATCGGGCGAGCAGCGTGTCGGGTTCTGCCAGTGGCCGACCCCGCCCAAAGCAGCCGGGCCGACCGAGTCGATGCCTGGGAACTGCGGCGTCCCGGTTCAGAACATGGTGTTGTCGTTGGCGGATGCCGCCGGGACCGGCTGGACGGCGTCCCAGTGCTCGACGATCCTGCCGTCGCGGACGCGGAAGAACTCGATGCAGGAGAACCCGGGGTCGTCCGGGTTGAGCTTGAGGTGGTGGTGGACCGCGACGTAGTCGCCCTCCGCGATCACGCGCTTGACGTCGAGGGTCACCTCCGGGTGCGTGGCGAACAACCCGGTGAACAACTCCTTGGCTGCCGCGACGCCGTCGGCGTGCTGCGGGTTGTGCTCGTAGAACGGGTCGACGGCGTACCGCTCGAAGGCGCTGGGGTCACGGTCGACGGCGATCTCATGGAACAGCCTCGTCACGATCCGCTTGCTCTCCGAGGTGGAGACGAGCGGGTCGGGGCCGTTCTCGGCCGGGGCGCTGAGCGTGCTGAACAGGTCGTGGCCGCCCACCGTGGTGTCCGGCACCGGCTGGATGACGTCCCAGTGCTCGACGATCCTGCCTTCCTCGACCCGGAAGACGTCGACGACCACGTGGGGCGTGGCGCCCGGCGCGGCCACCGAGCGGGTGTGCAGCAGGACCAGGTCGCCGTCGGCCAGGATGCGGTAGCGGGTGTGGTGCAGCTCCGGGTTGGCGCCCTTGAAGTAGGTGATGAAGCGCTTGAGCCCCTCGGGACCGTCTACACCCTGCGGGTTGTGGTTGGTGTAAGTGGGTCCGACGAACTTGTCGATCACCTCAAGGTTGCCGTGGCTGAACAACTGGTCGTAGAAGTGGACCACCATCTCCTTGTTCTCCGCGGACATGGTCGTGCCTCCCTTTCCTCGGTTACCTCTTGTGCGTAACCCCATGATTGGTGAGCATGAGAAGGCACTTTCATGTCCATCGCGCACACCGATGTGCCTGTCGAGGGCACCGTCAAGCAGGACTGTCCGATCCGCGAGGTGCTCGACCGCGTCGGCGACAAATGGAGCACACTGATCGTGCTCAAGCTCGGCAAGGGCACCCGCCGGTTCAACGAACTGCACCGCGAGGTCGACGGGATCAGCCAGCGGATGCTGACCCTGAACCTGCGCGCACTCGAACGAGACGGCCTGATCACCACGGGTCTCGCACACCCCCCGGCATCACCAGCAGTAGCTGCTCGGGAACCCGAACGGCCATCGGGCTCCTGGGCACAGCCCTGCTGTCTCTAGCGACTCGATATGAGCAGCCACTTGTTCTCTTCGATCGGCGTGCGATGCTACCCGCGCCACGAAAAACCGCGGGTGGACGGGCGTGGCCGGCCGTGACGGCACTGGGCTCGGGTCCAGTCGCCTACACCGTGGTGGCCGTACGGTGCCTGACGCGTGAGCCGTCCAGACCCGTACTTGGTCGATACCGAGCCTTGTTGGTTCTGGTGGCCGGAGACGCGGCGCGCACTGGCCTCGGTCATGCCGTCGACCGCCCCCGGCCTCCGGAAGAAGAATGGCTGTCCGACACGAACTAGCCTGCGCTAGGCATGGCATGAGCCTGCGAGGGTGTAGAGGGCAGGTCTTGTTCGACCCAGACGACCTTGCCGCCCGATGCGGAGCGAAAGCCCCACCTGTGGGCCAACTGAGCAACCAGGAACAGGCCCCGGCCGTTCTCGTCGACGATGCGAGCATGGCGCTGGCGCGGGTAGCAGTTTCCGCTGTCAAAGACTTCGCAGGTCAGGACTTGGTGCCGGATGAGTCGTAGCTGGATCGGGCCGACGCCGTGGTGGACGGCGTTGGTGACTAGTTCACTGACGACCAGTTCCATGGTGGACACGAGATGCTCCAGCCCCCATTCACTGAGCTGACGGGCGGCCACGTGCCGGGCGGTGCGGACGACGGCCGGCTCAGCCGGCAGGTCCCAGGAGGCGGTCTGGGCCGCGCTGATTGCGCGGATCCCGACAATCAGCAAGGTGACGTCATCGGACGATGCCCGAGGCGGCACGGCTTCCATCACCGAGGAACACAAGTCCTCCAAAGACTCATCAGGCTGCGCCAGAGCGGCGCCCAGTCGGTGCATGCCGACGTCGATGTCCTCGTCACGGGACTCGACCAAGCCGTCGGTGTAGAACGCGAGCCGACTTCCCGTGGGCAGCTCCACTTCTATGGCCTCGAAGGGAACCAGCCCGAGACCGAGGCCTAGTGGCGCCCCGGTGGGCAGATCGGGGAAGGTGACCTGCCCCTGCGGGTCGATGATCGCGGGCGGGGGGTGCCCGGCCCGTGCCATCGTGCACCGCCCCGTGACCGGGTCGTAGACGGCGTACAGACAGGTCGCGCCCACCACCCGGGCCTGGTCCGCGTCGTCGTCTTCCTCGGTCATCCGCTGGACGCAGTCATCGAGGTGGCTCAGCAGTTCGTCGGCAGGCAGATCCAGTTCCGCTAGCGTGCGGACGGCGGTGCGGAGAATACCCATGGTCGCCGCAGCGTCGATGCCATGTCCGAGCACGTCCCCGACGACGAGGGCCACCCGGGCGCCAGAGAGCGGGATCACATCGAACCAGTCGCCCCCCACCCCGGCGGCCATGTCGGCCGGCAGGTAGCGCGAGGCGGCCTCCACCGCGACGCCGCCTCTCAGACGGCGTGGGAGCAGGCTGCACTGCAGCGCGAGGGCTATCGCCCCGTCGGATATCTCGCGGGGCTTCGGCGGCTCAACGAGTGCGGTTTTGTCAGTGGTCGTCATTCCGGTTCCCATCAGGTGCGTAGGTGCGTAGGTGCGTAGGTGGGTAGGTGCGAGGAGAATCCGATCCTCAGGAGGTCGGGCAGCGTCGCGTGGTGACCTGCCGTGACCAGGCGGTCGGCCGGTGATTCGCCTCGCTCGGCGAGGCCCGCGAGGATCGTTTCCTGTGAGCCCTGCGCTGACCTGCAATCCCAGAGAACCAGCCGAAAAGGCATGTGAGGGCGGTCTAACAGGCCTCCCTCGGGCAAGGCCTACTGACCCAGGTACTGGCAGACCCCCTTTCCCGTCGCCGGGCATTCGGCGCCAACGCCTGAGCGGCCGCGGCACCCCGGGGGTTCCTCGACTACCCACTTCTGCAATCACGCATCAGGAAATTGATGCAATCCCGCATCCCGTTTTCGTCGAGCTCATCTAGAAAGCGTCTATTTGCTCGATGTCGCTCGCTGGTCTGGAGGTGAGCGGCACGGCTACCCATTTGGCCTCGCCGCGCGACTGCTCTAAAGTCTCCTTTTCTTGCTGGCAATGAGCAGATTATGTGGCCATGTCATTTCACAATGCGTCTTGTCGGGATTGCGCGTGGAGAGCTAGCCTCAAGGTATGTCCAAGTCATCGTCCGGTTCAGGTGACAACAAGGAGTTGAGCGATTTTCTGCGCTCGCGGCGCGCCCGGGTGACTCCTGAGCAGGCCGGGGTCATGGCGGGGGCGAGTCGCCGCGTTCCGGGGCTCCGCCGCGAGGAAGTCGCGATCTCAGCCGGATTGAGCGTGGACTACTACATCCGTCTGGAACGCGGACGGGTGGCTAACGCCTCTGAAGCAGTGTTGGAGGCCGTAGCCCGAGCCTTGTGGCTGGATGACGTCGAACGTGCCCACCTGTTCAACCTTGCCAGGCCGCAGTCCGTGGCCAGAGTGAGCAGGCCCGCCGTTCCCCGGCGAGTGCGGCCCGGTGTGTACGCACTGCTTGAGGTGCTTCGGGATACCCCTGCCATGATTCTGGGCGATCGTCTGGACGTCCTTGCCCTTAATCGGATGGCTCGTGCGATGTTTGTCGATTTCGACGCCATGCCGGCTCGCGAGCGCAATTTGGCGCGATTCATATTTCTCGACCCTGCGGCGCGTGAACTGTTTGCCGACTGGGGCAATGCCGCTCGCATGATCGTCACAGGTTTGCATCTCTATGCGGGGCGACATCCGAACGACCCGCAACTCGCCGAGCTGATTAATCAGCTGTCGGTCACGGACAGGGACTTTCGCGAGTGGTGGGCTGCTCACGATGTGGAGGAGTTCGCCCACGGCACCAGGCATTACCGGCACCCCCTGCTCGGCGAAGTCACCTTGGACTACGAAAACCTCACCTTTCCTTGTGACCCGGGCCAGTGGTTGTTCGTAAGTACAGCCCAACCCGGCTCGCCGTCTTCCGAAGCCTTGCGGATCCTCGCCGGCTGGATCGGCGACCTGGACACCTCGGCACATGCAGGTTCGGCAAGCAGTTCCGGACAGCTGTCTGACCGTCAGCTCCAAGTTCACCACGGAAAGGGGTGACGCCAAGCCTTGCTTGGGGTCGGAACGGGCTTGGACGGTGTCATTGCCTGCACCTTCATCTGCTTTCGCCGCCTTGCATGCTACGGGTGACCGGGCGTGCGGCAGCATGTGCCCACTCCCCAGCCTGGCGAAGCGCCGTCTGTTGCCCTGCCGACGCCAAAGGCAGCCTTTTAGAAGTCATCTCATTTGGTAAGCCTGCGGTAGCAGATGAGGGTGCAGGCGATGCTGGTGAAGGCGAGGAAGTGCTCGGCTTTGCGCTCGTAGCGG
>NZ_JBIRXG010000059.1:0-25823 GCF_044388685.1 Streptomyces sp. NPDC020192
GTGCGATAGGTGCGAGACGTCGCAGGGGGTTGATCAGCGGTTGCTGTAGAACTCCGACTCCGCCGGGTCGACCGGCATCGCCTGGAAGGCTTCCGCGACCGGGCCGTAGTCGGCCTGGTGCTCGGCTGCCGCCTGGTCGAAGAGGATCGCCAGGTCCTCCGTCGCGGCGGCCATCGACTCGGCTTCGGCGAGGACGCCCCGCATCACGGTCGCGGCCTCGTGGTGCTCGGAGACCGTGTCCCGGTCGACCTTCAGGCCCGCCATCTGGTCGGCGAGGTTGTCGACCGACTTCGAGCACCCTTCGACGTACGTGTACGTCGACCGGACCTGTTCGCTCAGGCCCCGCAGCTTCGCGCCGGCGGCGGCGAGCTGCGCGATGACGATGGTGTAGCGCACCGCCGTGGCCACCACCGCGCCGGTGGCGGCGATCGCCGTCCCGGCCGCGCTGGCGACCGTGCCCGCGACCGCTCCGGCCTTCTCCAGTGCCTCTCCCATGAGGGCCTCCTAGTCTCCGAGGTGGTATTCGCGTTCGGCCGGGCGGGTGTGGCCCATGTCCCGGGTGACGTCGGCCGGGTGGCGGTGCCGCGATTCGGCGTTGCTCCCGGCGGTGGCGATCGACTCGGAGGCCCTCGGCAGGGCTTCGGCGATGGCGTCGGCCCTGGCCTTGACCGTGCCGCACTTCTCCATCAGCCGGATGACCATGCCCTCCAGCGAGCCGGGGACCTTCAGCTCAACGACCTTGGCGTGCAGGGCCTCCAGCCGCGTGAAGAGGACGTCGCAGCCCTCCGACGCCTTGATGGCCGCGTCGACGCCTTCGGTGATCTCCTCTGCCATGTCGGCGTCGGCGTCGATGACGTCGTACACGGTCAGTTCCGCGTCCCTGTACTGCGTGGACTTCACCGGCGTGCTCACGAACCGGGCTCCTCTCTGCGGTGGTACGGCCGGAGCGGCAGGCCCCGGCGGTGTCGAGCTGGCGGCCGGCGCCGTGGCGGTGCCCGCCGGAAGCGCCGGGTGTCCACGGGTGATGGCCCCGGCGGGCTCCGGGGGCGGGCCGGGCGGGTCGTCCCGCTCCAGCCAGACCTTGAAGCCCTCGCTGTAGGCGGGCGGCGGGCGCATCCCCTCGAAGCCCGGAGGCGGCGGGGGAGGCGGGGGCGGCGGTGCCCAGGCGCCGGACGGACCGCCCGGCGGCGTGGTGCCGGCCGACTCCGCTCCGGGTGCCGGACCGGGGCCCGGCTTGCCGTCCTTCGTGCCGTCGACCGGCGGCTTCGGCTTGTCCTTCCACGTCTTCTCGCCGTCGGGCTTGGCCGTGCCGGTGACCGGACGGTCCTTGTCGTACAGCGGCTTGGGCGGCGTGGTCGGCTTCGGCGGGACCTTGTCCTTCCCGGCCTCCGTCGCCTTCGGCTTCGGCTTCTTCGTCAGGTCGACCTTGTCGCCGTCCTTCGGATCCGCCTTCTTCGCCTCCGGCTTCGCGTCCGGCTTGCCCTTGGAGTCCTTGGCCTTGGTCTTGTTCTCCGGCTTGTCCTTCCACGGCGAGACGGGCTCGGGGGCCTTCGGGAGCTTCTTCGCCGTGTCCTTCGGCGCGTCCTTGGCCTTGGCGTCCTTCGAGTCCTTGGCAGCCTTGGTGCTGGTGTCCTTGGCGGACTTCGACTTGTCGTCCTTCGACGACTTGCTGTCCGAACTCTTCGGCCCCTTCGCGTCCTTCGCTCCCCGGTCCTTCCAGGGCCGGTCCTTGCCGCCAGAGCCGTTGTGCGAGCCGCCAGGGCCTTTTCCGCTCCCGGCGGGCGCCTTGGGGCCAACTCCCCCGGAACCGCTGGGAGACGGCCGCTGAGGGCCCTTGGTGACGCCGTTGCCGTTCTTCTTGAGCGAGGGCGGGACCTTCGACCCGCCGGACCCTCCGCCGGAGCTCCCGGAACCGCCGGAGCCCCCGCCACGGCCTCCGCCGGGCTTCGTGCCCTTGCCGAACTCCGGGCCGGGCTGCATCCGCTGCTTCTCGGCTGCCTTGTCGGCCGCCGTGCGGGCCTTGTCGGCGATGGCCTGGTGGTGTTCGGCGCGGGCCTTGGCGCCCTTGGCGGCGTGCCACATGCCCTGTGCGCAGGCGACGCCGACGGCCGCCATGACCGCCATGCCCATGGCCGCGACGTCCCGGAAGGTCGGGTTGTCGGGGTCCTCGGGGGGCGGCGGGACGAAGTCGCCCACGTCGGCGTCCTCGTCGTCGGATTCCGGATCGGGCGTCCCCGGCACGGTCAGGTGCAGGGGCGGGCCCATGCCGGAGACGTCCGGCAGCGTCGGCCAGGAGCCGACCGGCGCCGGGTCCCAGTCGTCGTCCGCCCCGTCATCGTCGTCCGCCGAGGCGGGCGGTGACGGGGCGTCGTACGACCCGGGGAGGGTCACTCGGGGGAACGGCAGAACGTCGCCGTCCCGGTCATCGGTGGTCACGTTCGCTCCTTCCATGGGGTTGACAGGCGGTGACGGAATCGGCGATCCTCGCGCGCCGCGCGTACACGCGCCGCGTGTTGGGCCCTCCGGAACCCCGGAAAGGGCCGTTGAAGTTGAACTTCTCGCGTCACGCGGTGTGACGCTTCGCGTCGGCGCGTTCCTGGTCGTGAGCCCAGTGCGCGAGCAGTTCCGCGAGTTCGTGCATGGCGCGCGGGTTGCCGCCGCGCTGGGCTCGCTTGGCTGCGGACTTGGCCCGGTCGAAGCAGACCTTGGCGAGGTCGGCGTCGTTGTCGACGGCCTCCAGCCGAGGGCCCCAGAAGTCCGCCAGGTTGCGGAGCCTCTTGAGGCCCTCGGGGCTCATTCCGTTTCCGCTCACGCCGACCGGCCCTTGCGGACCAGCTCCAGGAAGTCCCCGCCGGCGGAACCGGTGTCCGCCGGGGCCGTGCGCGGCTTAGGGGGGATCGGCACACCCCCCGCGGTGACCGCCGGGGTCTCGCTGGCCTGCTTCTCCAGCGCGGCGGCCTGCTTCTTCTCCGGGATCTCGTGGCGGCCCCGGCGGTAGCGGGCCTCCAGGTCGAAGGTGAGCTTGGCGGCCTTCTCGATGTGGTCCTCGATCTGGCCGAACGGGCTGGTCACCCAGCGGTGACGCCACCACGCCTCGAAGGTGCTGTAGCCCTCCGGGGGGTTGGCCTTCCACATCGCCTCAGCGTCGCGGCGGATCTTCGCGACGTACTCGGCCTGTGCCCCGAGGACGCCGCGCAGCTGCTTGGCGAACGCTTCGACCATCTCGGGGCGGTCCAGCATGTCCCCGGACCACTCCGGCCGGGACGAAGACGTGCTCATGGGTGGGGATCTCCTCTACCGTTTGGGTGTCTGACCAGGGCGGATCGTGCGTCCTGGTCGGCGTTGCTGTGACTGCTTCCGGCAGTCACGGCGAAGGCCAGCCCGATGACCGCGGGCTGGCCTTCACTGATGTGTGCCGGTGGGCTGTTCACGCCGTGCGCGACGGTGCTTCCGGGTCGTAGCCGATCGCCGGGTGGTACCCGGCCTGGATGAGCGCGACGGCTTCGGCCTTGGTGGTGGACGCGGTGCTCATGCTCACGCCGATCGCCTGCTCGATGGCCGCCAGGTCGACGTCCTCGGGGCTCGCGGCCAGGATCATCCGGGCCACGGTCCGCACCCGGCGCTGGCGCGGGGTGAAGTTCGCGAAGTCCTCGGCTTCGATCGCGCGGCGGGTGATCTGAGCCGTCGCCTCGCGGGCTTCGGCCGCTACCTTCTCCGCTACGGCGGCTTGGGCTTGGGCTTCGGCCGCACGGTGCACGGCTTCGAGCGCCTTCGCCTTCTCGGTCTCCGTCTTCGCCAGCGCGGCCATCTTGTCCGCGTCGGCTTCGGCCGCTCGCTTCTCGGCTTCGACCGCTCGCGCGTTCGCTTCGGCCGCTCGCTGTTTCGCTTCGGCCGCTTCCTTCGACTCGATCGCGTCCCCGAGCGAAGTCGCCGCGCGGGCCTGTGCGTCGGCCCGCGCCTCGGCTTCGGCGACCGCGCCACGGGCCTGTGCGCCCGCCACGCCCTCGGTCGCCGTCAGGTCAGCCTGGAGGCCCGCCATCTCCTTGCGGTGGGCCAGACGCTCCTTCTGGGCAGCGTGGGCGGCCCGCTCCTTCTCCAGCTCCAACTCCCGGGCCCGCTGTTCGGCGAGCTGGGTGCGCCGGAGCTCCTCACGGGCCATCCGGTCCGGCAGGGCCAGCGCCTCATCGACCGTCAGGCCGAAGGGCTCCAGCTTCTTGGGCAGCCTGGCCAGGGCTTCTTCGCTGCCCTCGGTCAGGTTCGCCTTCTTCAGCTCCGCCTTGTACTCGTTCCAGGCGTTGAAGATGGCGCGCTCGCGCTGGCGGGACATCGCCTCGCTGTACGCGATGTCCCAGACCTTCATCGTCTTGAAGATCCGCCAGGTCGGGCGGAAGGCCAGAACCCACCGGTGACCTGGGATGACGTCGTGGTCGGCGGGAAGCGCGGCCTGGTGGACGAGGATTCGGCGACCGGCCTCGACACCGATCACGAACAGCACCGGCATCAGGCCGTGGCTCAAGGCCTTGTCCCAGTGCTGGGTGATCGAGCCGTTGGCCGCCGCGTTGAAGTAGACGCTGGCCAGCGTCATGACGTGCGCGAGGACCCGCAGCAGGGGCCATGACGTGCGGATCGTGGCCATGAACAGGTCCAGGGCCAGGCACGTCACGATCGCCGCGTCCACGCCGATCGCGAAGAACGGCGCGTCCTCGACGGAGAAGCCGAACTTCGTGTACCCGGCCTGGCTGAGGTTGCCGAAGGACAGGTAGAAGCCGATCGCGCCGATCACGCACGCGCCGACGATGGACGCGATCCCGAGCCAGATCTTGACCTTCCGGCTCACCTCCGGCCGGGCGTCGCCGGACGGTTCGGACTGAGTGGTCGAAGCGTCGGCCGAAGTAGCCGAAGCCGGGGGCTGAGTGCCCGAAGCGGCGACCCGAGTGCCCGAAGGCGGTCCCGGGTCAACCGGTGCCGGCACCTTGACGGGCGGCTCGATGGTGGTCGTCATGCTCTCTCCATCCGAAGATCGTGGGCGAGTGCCCGAAGCGGTGACCGGAGTGGTCGAAGCCGCTTCGAGCACGGTCATGATCCGTCGAAGCTGAGCCGAACCGTGTGGGGGATTTCGCGGCCCTCCGCCCGTGCCGCCCGGTGCTTGGGGCAGTCGCACGGCGGCCATCCCTCCGCCCACGCGTTCGTGGGAGGGAGGTTCGGGTTGGGCCGGACCTCGATCGGGTCGGCGTACGTCCGGCCGCCGTCGCGGCTGATGCGGATCGTCATGTGCTTCTGCGGGACGTCCCCGCCGGCGCCGGTCACCGGACCGGCTCCCTGGCGAACCTGGCGGTCACCACACCGACCATGTCGGTGCCGCGCATCGCCGTGTTCTCCAGCCGGTCGGCGAAGTCGCCGTCCCCGGCAGCCCTGCACGCGTCCAGCGCAGTGTCCGCCCGGTCGTCCAGGTCGTCCAGGTGCTTCTCCAGCCGGTGCCACTCCTGGCCGCCTATGGCGTGCACCAGCTCGGCAACGGCGTACAGCGACCCCAGGTGAGCGATGGCCGCCACGGCGGCCGTGCGCTTCTTGACCTTCAACGTGCTCTCCCCTCAACGGTGTCCGGCCCGACAGCCGAACGTCCGCCGTCACCAGCCGCGGGGGCCTGGTGGCGACGGACGCCCGTCGTCGGCTACAGGTCGTCGTCTTGGGGACGGATCGGGTCGTGGTCCTGGCCGCACCAGTCGCAGCAGGTCACAGCGTTCATGCGGCTGCCTCCCCGCCCTCGGACACGACCAAGAACCGGTCCGTGTCCATGTCCATCACGACCGTGGCGGGCTGGCCCTGCTCACGCAGTTCGTGCGCCCGCTCTTCCGCCGGCCACGACCCACGCGGGTTGCCAGCCGAGAACGAGTCGAAGACCTGGCGCGTCATGCGATCGCCTCCAGGTCTGCGCAGAGGCGGTCCAGGGCGATGCTGGTCGGGTCGGTCGCCTGTTCGCGGCGAACCCTCGCCGACCGGTAGTGCGCGTACACCCTGCGACGGGCGAACACGGCCAGGAGCCCGGGGGCGTTCCTGATCTCGTTGCCGCGCAGCAGGTACTGCCAGACCATCAGCCACACGTCCTGTGCGAGGTCGTCGACGTACGCGGCCCGGTCCTCCGGGCGCAGCGTGCGGCCGACGATCCCCAGCACACGGGCGTGCTGGTTGGCGTAGATGGCCGTCAGGTCCACGGCCAGGGCCTGGACCTCGATACCGTTGGGCATTGGGTCGCACCTCCATGCGATCTGGGGCCGTGGCCCCGGCTGGTCCCCGCCTGCTACGCGGGGGCCAGCCGAAGAAGAAGCCACGGCCACCGGCGCGGCCTGGTTGGCCGCCGCGCCCCGGACCGGACTCGAACCGGTCAATGCCTCCGGGGCCCGCGATCTCTGCCCTTGTCTCACCGCGCGGTCGGATCACTTGTCCGCCCGTGAGGGCGGCATGGGAAAAGGTGCTTCGGAAGCTGCGCGCGCGGCAGGGCTGGCTTGTCGCTGTTGCCTGTCCCGCATCTCGCCTGCGGGCTGGCGGTCCGCATCCCCTGCGGACTGGGCCGGGTTGACCAGAGGACTCGCCTGGTGACGCCACTCCGCAGATCTCTTGCTCGGAGGCGCCAACGAGTCGTGGCTCCGGGTGTCCCATATGGAGTTCTCAAGGAACGGCCGCTTCCTTCGGATCCACGCGGCACGCGCGCTTCCCCTCCGGGCAGTACCTCGCCCCGCACCCAACTAGTTGAGCGCGGCGCGCGATGTCGATTAACGCACCTCTTTCCGGGGGTGTCAACACAACTAGCTGAGTGGCAAACGGCCTAGGGTTTGACCTGCGGAAACGTGGCGACACACAACGGGCGAATGATCTCGACTTCCGATACTCAACTAGCTATGTCATGCTTGGCGGCCAACAGCACCCAGCACACCGAGCAGAAGGGACGGAGGGCCGTGGCCAAGAAGGAGCCCGGGAAGATCGAGCGCATCGCCGCTGATCTCCGGACGAAGATCGAGACCGGCAAGTACCCGCCGGGCGGCAAGCTGCCCAGCGTGTCGGAGCTCCAGGCCGCCGAAGGAATCGCCTTCCAGACCGCGCGAGATGTGTTCCGCGTCCTGGAGCGGGACGGCCTGGTCGTGACCCGACAGGGCAAGGGCTCGTTCGTGACGCCGTTCATCGGCAAGATCACCCGCGACGGGACCGGCCGGTACCAACCCGCAGCCCGATCCGAAGGCGGTGCCCGCGGCGCGTTCGAGGCAGAGCTGAACCGCCTCGGTCTGGTCTACAAGCGGACGCCGACCGAGATCGGGCGAGCCCGCCCGCCGCGTGAGGTTGCTGCCGCGTTCGAGCTGCACCACTCAGCAAAGGCCATCTACCGGAGCCGCGCCATGAAGGCCGGCCGGGACGCTGCAGACTCCGACGAAGGGTTCGTCGTCCAACTCGCCACGTCGTGGTTCCCCATCGACATCGCAGGTGGGACCGCGATCGAAGAGCAGGACACCGGACCGGGCGGCAGCAAGAACCGGCTCGCCGACCTCGGATTCGCTCAACGGCGCGTCCAGGAGTCCATCGAGGTCCGCTTCCCGACCTCAGAAGAGGCGGCGGCCCTGAGCATCCCCGACGACCGGCAGGTCTACGAGCTGGTCCATCACGCCTCAACAGCAGAGGGCCGCGTCGTTGAGGTCGCGGTGCACGTCATGCCCGCGAACATCTGGCGGTTCTCGTACACGTGGGAACTGGACGCCGACTAGGCGTCGTCCCACGTCAACCCATCCATCACCAACGAAGGAGCACCATGCCGAGCAACACCATCGGCGCTGACGGGACCATCACCCGCGACGCTCGCAGCCGCTACGTGCAGCGAGCGGAGGGCGGCGCCCACGGGGCTTTCGAGGCCGAAACGAAGCGCGCCGGTGGCAGCCCCCGCGCTGAGGTTGAGGTTCAGCGCGGTGCGGCTCCTGCCGACGTCGCCGACCTTCTCGGGGTGAGCCCCGACGCGGAGGTCGTCATCCGGCAGCGCCGCATGTACGACGGTGACCGCCTGGTCCAGCTGGCGGACACGTACATCCCCGCGTACGTCGCAGAGGCCGCGCCCGCCGTTGCCCAGCTCGACACGGGCACGGGCGGGATCATCTCCCGGATGGCCGATGCAGGGCTGGCACAGACCGATGTCGTTGAGGACGTCACGCAGGTTCCGGCGACCGCTGCACAGGCCGAAGCCCTGGGCGTCGACTCCGGCGAGCTGCTGCTCACCATCACCCACACGGGTCGTACCGAGGACGGCCGGACCGTCGAAGTCACCCGGCACGTGCTCAGCCGCGGTTGGACGCTGCGGTACGGCGTCCCGCTGGACTAACTGCCCAACAGGCTCACCGCCCGGCGTCCTCCCGCAGGACGCCGGGCGGAACCAGAGGAAGGGGAAGCCGATGACGCACAGCGACTCACCCGCAGGCGCTCACCTGCGGCAAGCCCTCGAACTGGTGGCCCTCGGCGTGCCGGTGCTGCCCCTGCGCGAGGGCAAGGTGCCGTTCGGCAACTGCCCAGCATGCTCCGAGAACCGGTGCGGTGGCCGACCGAACATGAAGAGCGCCGGCACCTGCGAGTGCCCTCGGCCGTGCCACGCGTGGGCCGCCGCGTCGACGTCGGTCGACCTCGTGACGTCGGCGGCCTGGATGGCCGCCTGGGGGAAGTCGGCGGCGGTCGCCTACCACCCGGGCGGGGCCGGGGTGACCGTGGTCGACCTCGACAGCGCCGATGCGATCGCCTGGGCACGCGAGGCCCTGCCCGCGACTCGAACCGTCCCGACGACGCGCGGCGAACACTGGATCTACCTGGGCACCATGCAGTCGGCGAACAAGGTGCGGCCCGGAGTCGACATTAAGTCCCGCATGGCGTACGCCCGCTGGCTCGGGCGGGGCGAGGGCGAGATGCTCCGACTCCCGGAGGCTGTGACGGCGCTCCCCCGCCACGTGGTGCCGGCGGGCACGGTGGCCTCTTCTCCCATGCCGCGAGCGGCCTGGTCACGGGAGGTCGCGAGCGGTTGCCGCCACACCGAGGGATACGTCCGGAACGGGCTGGACAAGGGCCTGGCCATGGTCCGCAGTCACCCAGAACAAGGCGCAGCCTCGCAGGCCTTCGGCGTCGCGCGGTTCCTCGCCGCGCTGCACCAGGAGTGCCCCGGGCCGTGCGGCCTTGAGTCGTTGGGCGGGGAGATCGTCACCGCGGCTGTGAGCGTCGGCGTACCCGAGGGATACGCAGTACGAGCCGTGGAGAACGGGTTCGCGGCGTCCGGCGCGACCGTGCCGTTGACCTTAAAGGTCTGAGGTCCGTAAACCCCCTGGGCTACGGTCCCACAAGCAACTCAAAAGCGAGCGGCCCGGCAGGTGGTGGGACACCTAAACGCCGGGCCGACTGGAAGTTTCGAGCTGTGCTTTGATCCGCCTGCTCTGCTTCCTACGCGGAAGCCACTGTACGACACGGTGGCCCTGCGGAGGAGACGGAACAAGGTCACAGCTCCCAAGAACGGAGCACTCGTGACCCAGCCGTCCGATGACGGACACTCCACCGACACCGCCAGTCCCTCCGTGCCTCAGCAACGGCCCCTCGAAGACCGTGAGGTCGTCAGGGAGCGCGTTGTCATCGACGTCACTGATGAGCCGACCGGCGTCACTGAGGTGACGCGGGCACTCCAATCCGGCGCGATCGCCGATGTGTACCTGCGCGGCCGGCGGCCGGTGTGGATCGGCGACGGTGACGACGGGCCTTTCATCGAGGAGATCACGAAGGACGCGCTGACCCTCGCCCTTCACGAGCACGCCGAAGTCTTCAAGATGCGCAAGAACGGCCCCTCACCTGTGCTTCTCCCCACCCGTGTCGCGGCCGTCGTGCTGGCTCGGAACAACTGGAAGCTCCCCCGGCTCAAGGGGATCACCTCCGTGCCTCTGCTCAGCCCGGACGGCCAGCTCCACCTTCGAGAGGGGTACAACCCGGCGACCGGGTGGTTCTACTCCCCCCGGATCCAGATCAAGGACGTCCCGGAGAATCCGACTCCGGAGCAGATCGCCGACGCTCAGGAGCTGGTCGTCGGCAAGATGCTGGGTGACTTCCCCTGGATGAAGGCGAGCGACCTCGCGCAGTTCGTCGGCTCCCTGTTCATCCCTCTGCTTCGCTCGATGATCCCGGACCCCACCCCGCTGTGGTGCATCACCGCAACCAACCCGGGCTCCGGCAAGTCGCTGCTGTCCCGGATCATGGGTGACCTGTTCGGGATCAAGACTGCTTCTTGGGGCTCCGACAACGGCGAGCAGCGGAAGGTCATCACCTCGGTGCTGATGGAGTCCGGCCACCCCGTCACCGTGTTCGATAACGTGCCCTCCGGCCACACCCTGCGCTTCCCTGTGATGTCGGAGCTGATCACGTCGCAGATCTGGGGTGACCGCGTCCTCGGTAAGTCTGAGATGGCGAACATCCCCAACAACATGCTGTGGGTCGCCAACGGCAACAACCTGACCGTCGGCGACGACCTGGCCCGCCGCACCATCTGGGTTCGGCTCAACCCTGACGTCCGACCCGACACCCGCGACCCCTCAGCCTTCGCGGCCGGCGACCTCAACGAGTGGCTTCAGCTCCACACCGGTGAAGTTCTCCACGCGCTCCTCACCCTGCTCCGCGGCTGGGTGTCGGCCGGGATGCCGAAGAGCAACCACCACATGGCCTCCTTCGGCGCCTGGCCCCGGACCCTGGGCGGCATCTTGAACTGGATGTGCCTGCCTGGGTGGCTGGAGGACCGCGAGGAGCAGATGGAGGACGCCGACGAGGACGCCATGGAGTGGGCAGCCTTCCTCTCCGTCTGGCACGACGAGCTGGGCACTACGGAGTACACCTCCCAGAGCCTTGTTGACTTCGCCTTCGCCTCCGCTACCGGAATGAGTGCGGCCTCGTCTCTCAGCAAGGTGATGCCGATGAACGGCGACAAGATCCCGAACTCCAAGCAGCTCGGGAAGTGGCTGCGAGCCCGGCAGGGACGGTTCTTCAGCGGCTACCGCATCCTCTCCCGTCGGGACGCTCGCCAGAAGATCAACTACTGGAGAGTGGAAGGCCCCAAGCAGTAGCCCCCTCGAATCCCGATCAAGGCCCGCACGGATCTCCGTGCGGGCCTTCGTCGTGCGTGCTTCACGTGGGTCACGGCAACTACTGCCCGCACTGCCCGCACTACCCGTACTACCCGCGAATGGGCTGGTCAGGAGCTTGCGGGTAGTGGCGCGGCCTCTATCCGCAGCGGGTAATCCCGCGTCGCTCTACCCGCACTGCCCGTGGCCTGGGTAGTGCGGGTAGTTGCGGGTAGTGCGATCTTGCCATCTGATCACTACCCGCAACCTCCCTGAACTGCTGTTATGCGGGTAGTACGGGTAGTGCGGGTAGTTCTTTTAACTATGTTGCTGGTGTTGTTATTGAACTCTCCCGGTCCTGGGGGTGAAGAAGCCACCCCGCGGGGCGAGGACCTGGTGCCGGCGGTGCCGCCCGATCCGCGGGGGCGTGGCTTCTTCTCTTCAGACTGCGGTCAGGTGCACATGTGCGACGCCTCGCACGGGTGCGTCGAGTGCGAGGGGTGCGAGCGGTAATCTCCCGGCGAGCGACCGAGACGGGAGACTGCGATGGCGGCACGGCGGACAGTGGTGCTGAACAACCGCGGAGGGGTCGGCAAGTCGGACGTCACGGTCCGGCTGGCGGCAGCTCTTGCGAAGCGAAAGCGCCGTGTCGGCGTCCTCGACTTCGACCCGCAGGGCAACGCCTCCCGGAGGTGCGGGTGGCGGTACAACGAGGACGCTCCTCAGCTCACAGTCTCAGAGGCGGTGAAGGCCGACCGGGTCGGCGCGATGGCCGGTGTCTGGACGTCGGTGGCGTGGGATGTCGAGTACGCGCAGCGGATGGTCCTGGCCCCGGCCTGGCTGGAGTTGGAGAACCGGATGTCGGAGGCCGGGGTCACTGGGAACCACCTCCGGCTGGCCAAGGCACTCCAGGGAGCGGACGACCACCTGGACGACGTGCTGATTGACTGCCCGCCGTCGCTGTTCCACCTGACGCAGATGGCGCTCGCCGCCGGCCACCAGGCGCTCATCGTCACCGAGGCTGAGATCGACTCCATCCTCGGTGCGAAGCGGGTCCGGGACTTCGTCAAGGAGAAGCGACGTCTGCTCCACAACGACGAGCTGACCTTGGCGGGGGTGGTCGTGAACAACCTCGACCCGTCGGGGAAGGCGTTGGAGCGCGAGCAGCTGGCGTCGATTCGTCGCATCTTCGGCGACCTCGTCTGGGAGCCGGTCATCCATCGCCGTGCCGCTCTGGCAACGGCGGACAACCAGGCGCTCCCCCTTGAGCTGACCAAGGCGTCAGGGGTGGGCCCTGCCCGTGCCTCCTTCGAGTTGCTGGCAGAGACGTACGAGAAGAGGAGCGTGACCGTAGCGTGAGCCCGCAGAGGTTCGACACAGCCGACGATGAGGGCCCGAGCCCGGCGCTCACCCCCCACCAGGAGGGGCTGATCGTGGGTTCTCCCCTTCCGGACGGCGCGGGACGGGAGACTCTGGAAGCCCAGCGGAGGGCGCAGCAGGCGAAGGAGATCCGGGACGCGCGCGAGGTCAAGACGCGGCGCAGCTGGTACACCTCGGCAGCCGCGGCCGACGCTTTCCAGGCCGTGGTGGACGACATCCACCACGCCACGAGGGTGCCCAAGCATGAGGTGGTGGCCGCACTCCTTCAGGCGGCTGTCGAGCAGGCGCCCAAGGTGGAGAAGAAGCTGCACGCACAAGTCGCACGTGTGCGACCAGTGCGACGCGTAGCACCCTGATCAGGCCGGAGTGATACGCGTATCACTCAGGCCCGAGACACGTGATACCCCTCGCACCGATAGCACGGGTGCGAGGGGTATCACGTGAGGTCAGCGCGTGGTGAGCCGGTTGCCGATCCAGCGGGGGAGCGGCTGCACGGGCACGTCGCGGACGATGACGTACGGCTTGCCGCCCACGACGGAGCCGGGCCCGATGAGGTAGCCACCGCTGCGCAGGCCGGGCCCGCGTACGTCGATCCCGGGACCGAGGGGGCTCCGGCCGCCGGAGAAGCTGCCGATGGTGCAGCCGTCCGCCACGGCGAAGTACAGGTGCCGGCCACCGCTCGGGGTGGCCACAGTCAGAGTGTCCGGCCAGTCCTCCCCGAGCCGTTCGGCGAGCGCGGCGAGCACGGCCTGGCCGTCGGCGTCGCCCTCGATGTCGAGGTCCAGCCCGACGACGTGGGAGGCCCGGCAGCCGACGCCGATGTTGTCGCCCTCGCGCCAGAACTCCTGGACGCGCTCCGGGTCGGTGAGGCACTGCGACCGCCACGGCCCGGTGGGCTTCCGGCCGCCGGGCGGCAGCGGGAAGACGGCCAGCCCGCGAGCGGCGAGGTCGGCAGCGGCAGCGGTCGTCACGCCGGAACGGCCTCCTGCTCCTGGTCCTCGATGTCGTCCTCGAAGCAGGTGCACTCCTCGTACGGGTTCCCGCTCCCGCCGGCGCCGCACTCGCGGCAGTACACGCCGTAGTCCGGATCGTCGTAGTCGGGTTCCTCGTACTCGTGGTGCCGCCAGCCGGAGCACTGGCCGCTGTAGCAACCGCACCCCGGGCACTCGGGGCAGACCATCCCGTACGTCCAGCCGCACGTCTGGCACATGACCTTGTTGCGCGGGTCGTTCTGCTCCTGGCGGAGGTAGTCGACGGCTTCCTTGTACGTGTTGATGTCGACGTACGTCTCCAGGTACTCGATCAACTGCTGCGTCTCGTCAGGGTCGCCGTGGTCCAGGAGCGCGATGGCGCAGGCGTGCTTGATGCCCAGCTCGTCCTTGAGGTCGGCGAGGGCCTTCTTCCGCGCGTGGTTCTTCGGCATCTCAAGCTCTCGTTTCCGCGGCTGCGGTGATCCCAGACTCACCGGCCGCCAAGAGCGAGGCCAGCAAGGTGATGGTGAAGACTTTGGGGCGGCTCGGCGCGGGGCACCTTCGGTTGAGCTCGTCCGGTCTGGGCCAGACGAACCGGGCCTTGAGCCGGGCCCACGGTCAAGCGACCGCAGATCCGACTGTAGTGGAGAGGGCCGACACCTGGGGGACTTGCGCGGTGTCGGCCGTGCGAGAGGTGATACGCCTCGCACGAGTGCGACGTGTGCGAGGGGTATCACCCCAGGTAGCTGACGGGATCAGTCGTCCTGCGGAGGCCATGGGCGCGGTTGGAGCTTCCGACGGATGCGCAGGGCGAGGGCCTCGCGCTGGAACTCATCGAGCTCGGGGAAGCTCAGGATCTCGACGGCGGTCATGCCGTAGTGCGCGCACGCCCGCTCGATGGTCTCCAGGCTGATCACGGCCCCGCCTCCCCGGCCGCCGTTCAGCTTCCGGCGCCACGTCGGCTCGGAGTACCGCATCCCGGCGGCCTGGCGGACCATCGTCTCCCCGGACAGCTCCCGCAGCTCCCGGAGGGTCTGGCGGACCTCAGCCTGAAGGTTCACGGGCTCTCCTGTGCGATAGCTGGGCTAGCGGTCGATGGGGCGGTTCGGGCCTGAGCGCGGCGGATGGCCTCCGCCATCACGGCCCGGGTCGTCTCGTAGTTCCATCCGCCCTGCCCGAAGTGGACGGTGGGCCGGAGCGAGGCGCCGGCCTCGCGGGCCGTCTCCCGGGCGATGCGCTCGATCTCCTCGTGCGGCACGTCGCGCAGCTGGCTGTTGAAGGTCTCGCGGGTCCCGGCGTCACCGAGGAACTCGGCAAGGATCCGGAGGTTCGCCATGCCGGGCCCGTCGCCGGACGCCTGGCGTCGTTCCAGCCAGGAGAGGAAGGCGTCCCGGGACGCGGTGTTGGGCGCGCTCTCGTGGCACGGGCGGCAGAGCACCGCGAGGTTGTCAGCGTCGTCGGTGCCATCCGCGGCGACGGGGACGATGTGCGCGATGTCGAGCCCGGTCCACACGGCGCGGTCGTCCTCCGTCGTGTAGCGACTGGCCCCGTACGTGCAGGCTTCGCAGGCCACCGGACGCCCGGCTTCTTCGAGGATGCGGCGCAGGGCCGCTGTGCCGGTGCGCACGCTCACTCGCCTCCAGCCACGGCGGCCTGGGCGGTCTGGTCGTCGTGCTCGCGCAGCATTCGCATGACGGTCGCGGGGGAGGGGTGCTGGCCCTTCTTCTTGCCAGTGGTGATGACGAGCTTGGCCGCGATGTCCCGCAGGCTCATCTCCTGCCCGCGCAGGTGCAGGGCCATGGTGAGCATGGCGTCGTCGGTGACGCTGGCACCGCCGATCGACTTGCCCCGGGTGCGGGCCGACTCGTGGCCTTCCAGGGTGCGGTCCCGGATGTACTCGCGCTCCATGCCCGACAGTGCGGCGAGCACGGTGAACACGACGCCCGACGGGTCGTGCGAGCCCTTCAGCTCCCCGGTGAGGAACTCCAGCCCGATGTCACCGGCCTTCAGCTCCTCTGCCAGGGTCGCCAGGTCGATGCCGCGACCGAGGCGCTTGTGCTCGTGGACGACGAGGGTGACGCGGACGCCGGAGGCGCGGATCTCGCGGGCGAGGGTGACGGCCTTCTCCAGCTCCGGCCGCTTCGTGGCGCGGGTAGAGATCTTCTCCGAGAACACGCGGGTGATGCCGTGCTCGTGGAGGGAGTCGAGCTGGGTGTCCAGCGACTGCCGGGCGGTCGAGGCGCGGGCGTAGCCGATGCGGACGTGGCCGACGGGTTCGGCGCCGGCGCCTGCCGGGCGCGGCAGTTCCACCCAGGCCGTGCCCGGCTTGCGCACGGGCGGCACCGCCACGTTCAGGGCCTTGGCCAGTTGGGGCACGAGCCGGAAGCGGGCGGTGTGGTACTGGATCGCCACCTTGCCCTTGGTCGTACGGCAGGGCGAGCCCGCCGGGGCGGCGCAGGTGGACATGGGGCAGTCGTGCGCTTCAACGCGCTGGTAATCATCGGTCACGGATCCAATGTTTCATGTGTTGTTTCAAACAGGCAAGCCGTTTGCAACGTCCCATGAAACAGAAAACGTGCAGCATGATCGCTGCCCGGCGGGGTGTTTCACGAGCGACCACCTATGAAACGGGCACGAAGGGCACGCCGAAGAAGGCGCGCAACGTAATTCACTCGTTCGAGTTGAATCGCTTGTTCAGTCTGAACGCATGTGTCAGTCTGAACGCATGACGCAGAAGACACCGGCCCAACTCAGGGCCGAAGCGGAGAAGGCGATCACGCCGCTGGGACAGAAGCGGGTCCGCCTCCTGGCCCAGCTCGAAGAGATCGACCGGGACTTGCGTCCGCTGGTCGCTGAGGCGGTCCGGATGGAAGTCCCCTACCGCCGGATCAACGAGCTGACGGCCGTCGCGCCGAACACGGCGCGGGCGTGGTCGACGAAGGAGGACGCCCGATGACCGAGCAACACGACCGCTGGGAGACGCTGGAGATCCGGCGACCCGACGATGTGCCGTCCGCGACCCCGCTGTCCTGGCTGGCCGCGAAGGAGAGCGACCACGCGCAGCGCCTGTTCCGCAACCTGCTGCCCGCCGACTTCCCGCACGAGGTCGAGCGCGGCACCGCCGACGACGCCCTGGCCGTTCTCGCGCTGCGGGAGTCCATCCGCCGCGACGTCGAACACGGGACCGGCAACCGCGTCCATGAGGCCCTGACCCTGGGGGCCACGTGGACCCAGGTGGCTGCCGCGCTGGACATCGACCCGGGCCGTGCTCGCGAGTTGCTGCGGGCCTACGCCGACGGCCAGCGCCGCCTGTGGGTCGGGTACGAGGAGGAGGGCATCAAGCCCTTCGGCTTCAGCGCCGACCAGCACACGGCCGCTCTCGCGCTCTGCGAGCTGGGCGACGACGAGAGCGCGCCGGCGGTTGCCCGGTGACCGGTCGCACGGCGGACGGGCCGCGGCTGCTGAAGCGCGTGGACTGGCACGACAACGAACTCCCGTACACCCGAGACGAGGTGCTGCGTCACGAGGTCCGCGTCGCACGCGTCCGCCAGGAGGTCGCGGACATCCGCCGCGCAGCCGCCTCCCTGCGGGGCGCGGGCGGCGGGTTCCACACCGAGGTGGCCGACTTCCTGACCACGGAGGCCCGCGTCCTGGAACGCGCCAACGAGGCCGACGGGAGTGTCGAGCTGGCGTGGCAGGACGACACCCGGGAGTCGAAGGACTACGGGGCCACCAGCGCCCGCCGGGCGCTGCTGCTTGCCCGCGCCTGGAACGAAGAGCACGGCCAGGACCACACCGACCACGAAAGCTGAGGACCCATGACGGACCACCTGGAGGACCGCTACGTGATCGGCCGCGACGGGGTGTTCGCCACCCTGTACGACCGCGAAGAAGACCGGGTGATCGTCGACAACTCCACGGAGGAACACTGCCTCCGGGTGCGTGCTGACATCATCCGTGCGGCATCCGTCCCCGATCCCGTCGACGACAACTTCGGCGACGGTTGGTTCGACTCGCCCCAACTCGACGGACTCCCCGACCTGCTGGACGACCGCGACTGACCAGCACCACCCCCCAGGGCCCCGCCGGTTCCGGCCGCGCGGGGCTCTTTGCCGCCCAGAGATCGCCAACCGGCCTCACAGCGTGCCGTCTCCCGCCGGTTCACGAGTGCCCGCGTGTGATTGGACGTCGGGGAGGCTGCTAGGCGGCTACAGGGCCGCACAGCGGTTCGTGCAGGTCAATGGGCCTCGCACATCTCGCACCTGACGTACCCGTGCGATGCATCGCACCCGTCGCACCCGGACACCGGCCGGACCGCCCGATTCCTGGCCGTGTGGCTTCTTCCCCCCGGCGGCGGCGCGCGGCAGTCCGTCGGCGAGCACCACCAGGAGCACGGCGAGCACGGCGAGACGCAAGCGCGAGAGACCTGTATCCCGCGCGCGTTGGCCCGGTCCGGGAAGTCCACGAACACCCCGAGACGCAAGCGCCGGCGGTTCGTACGGTCCGCGCTCATGACCAACACGAACAGCACGACTCAGCCCGCCCGCCGCAAGCCGCGCCGCGCGGGACGCCCCACTCTCCTCACCCCGGCGACCATGGATCTGCTGACCCGGGCCACGGCCGCCGGGCTCCCGGTGAAGCAGGCAGCCGACGCCGCTGGAGTCTCGCGCAGCTCCTTTCTGCGCTGGATGCAGCTCGGGGAGGACGCAGTCGAGACCGAGCACGGCGGACGCCTAGACGTCGACTCCCCCAACCCGCACGCGGCCCTGTACGCGAGGGTCACCCGGGCCCGCGCCGTCGCGATGGCCCGCGCGCACGCCCACATCGAGGAGGCGGCCCGCGGCGCCGTGGTCTCCGAGACCCACCGGACGTGGACCGACCCCGTCACCGGCGAGCACCGCAGCGAGAAGCGCATCCGCCGGCGGCCGGGCGATTGGCGCGCGTCGGCATGGCTACTCGTGCGGCTCGAACCGAACCCGGCGTCGTTCGACGAAGACCTCGACGCGGAAGAGGCCCGGATCCGAGCCGAGCGCGGCGAGACGCCGATGGAACGGGCGCTGACGCCTCACCTCCAGGACCTCGCGGCCCGCCTGCAGAAGACCCTCGCGCAGTACCAGGAAGAGGCTGCGGCCCACGATCCGGCGACGCAGGCCGGGGAGCCCGGCGCACTCCTGGGGGAAGTTGGCGACGCCGACGTCGACCGCGCGGGGTGACCCGGGCGGCGGTGCTCCCCGGCGCGCACGACGTACGCCACGGCGAGACCGGTGCGCGTCGGGGAGTGCCGACGGAAGCGGGGTCCAGGGGCTGGCGAAAGCCCCTGGTACCACCGGCCCCGGCTCAAGAGGGTGCCGTGGGGAAGTAGTCGGCGGCCGGGAGCTCCCGCACCGACCCATTGCAGACGAGGTCAGCGCCACGCGTCGCCGTGCTCCGGGGCCGACCCGAGGCAACACGAGAGGCACTACCGGGCGCACTACGAGGGGCACCACGAGAGGCCCCACGGAGAGCCATACGAGAGGCAACCCGCTCCGCCCGCCCGGCACACTCCCCGGCCGCCGTGATTTCGTCCCCCGGCAACAACTCCCCATCCCGGCATGACACCTCTTGCAACTCCGCACCCCCTCTCTCCCCGAACCCCCGTCATCCCCTCCGCTGAACTCCCCACCGAACTCCCCACGTCCTCCGCTCCCCCGTCCCGACCTGTACCTCTGGAAACTCCGAGACCACCCCCTCCTAGGGACGACGCGAGGGGGTGGTCTCGGAGATGGAAGAGCGCTCGTGCAGGTCGGGACGGGGGAGCGGAGGACCCTCGTAACACCCTGGTGTACGGGTCGGTTTACACCCCGCGAGAACTCCGGCCGCCCTCGGTCGGAGTCCCGAAGACGGTCTTCGCCGATAACTTGCTGTGCCCTCGGGAGCGATGCTCACGTACCAACTTGCTGGCCCCGGTCGTCCTCGGCTCCGCCCGGTCCGAGGGTTCGCCGGCCTCGCGGCAGCGCGACGTCCTGGTGCTCGACTTCCCCTAGGAGCGGGCCCGCTCCGATGCGCTCGATCGGCAGCAGCCGCGGGGACGGAGTTGTCTCCGGAGTCGTACGAGGGGAGGGGAGGGGACCGGTGCCGAGTTGGCGTCGCGTGGTGCTCATGGCGGCAGCGTGGCACGTCGAAGGTGGGGGTGGCGCGGGTCGCCAGGTTTGAGTGGGTGCGGTGCGTGGCACCTCTAGCACTTTTGGGCCGGGGCAGTTCCGTGGGGACGAAAACGGGTCTCCGGGTGAGCGGCGGCCGGATGCCGTACACCTCTGGCACTTTCGCCCTCGCGGGTTTCGTGGGGACGGAACTCGCCACGTAGATCACGGGCCGCCTAGGGTTCCCGGATGACGACCAGCACCCCGCACGAGATACCCGAGGACGACGACCAGGAGCACGGCGAGCCGGTTGCCGAGTACGAGTCGGTGCACGTGCGCGAGCGTCTGGTGAAGCGGACGTGCGGCTGGTGCGGCGCTGAGCTGAAGTACAGCGGGCGCGGCCGGCCGCCGCGGTTCTGCAACGACAGCCACCGCAAGCGCGCGCACGAGAGGGAGAAGGCGCGCGCCGAACTCGGGGAGGCGCCCGCACCCGAACCCGTCCGCGAGGTGATCGAGCGCACGGAGACGGTGGTGCGCAGCGTCGTCCGCAAGGGGCCCACGGTGCTGCAACCGGTGCCCGAACCTCCGAAGCTGCGCTTCCCGGAGTCGGTCGACGACTGGCTGACGATGCTCTCCCTGCTCCAGCTCGACGCCTCGAAGTTCCGCGACCACCACCGCGCGCGGGAGCTCCAGGACGTCCTGGCGGAGCTCGTCACCGAGGACTTCCCCGGCACGGTCGGCGTGGTCCCCAGCACGGTGCCCACGACCGTGGACGACTGGTACAGCGTGCTGCGCCAACTGCTCACCGACGTACGCGGCGGCCGGTTCACTCCGGCGCAGCGGGCCGACCTCGCGCGCGTCTTCGGCATCGCGCTGGAACACCTCCAGGCGGGCCCCGACGGAGTGCCGCCGGTCGGTGAGGACACGTCCGCACTGCCGCGTGCGGAGCGACGCCGGCGCGTGCGGGCGGCCCGCAAGAAGGGCCGATGACGCCGGATTCCGTCCGGACGAAACGGAGTTGCAAGAGATGTCATGCCGCCCTCGGCATCGCGGGAAGCTCCCCTTCCCGCCCAACTTGCTGCCCAGGTGAAACGGCCCTTGGAGATCGTGCGGTCGTGAATGCAAGAGGTGTGACCGTATTGATCTTGCGCAGTGGGGTACGGCTTCGCCGCTCGCTTCGCGATGACCGGAACGGTCACACCTCATGCATTACGAATGACCTAGGCACCACGACGAACCTTGTGACTTTGTGAATGCAAGAGCTTTGACCGTGCGGGACGCGCGCAAGTCGCTGTCCACGGGTCCGGCTCTCCTGAGCGGGAGCCGTGGACAGCGACGGCCGTCGGGCCGTGATGCATAGGTGTGGGCGTCTCTCCGGGCGGGTGCGCCTGGCGTCAGGTCATGACGGTCGCCGGTCGCGGCGTTGGTCATGACGGTTCGCGCGCGGCGGGTCTTGTGGCGCGGCGCGTCGACGCGGTCCTCGAGGAACGCCGTACGTGAAGTCGGTGACGTACGGCGGTGCTCCGCCGCGTGGTCGACGTCCCCGGCCGGGACCGACGACCGAGGAACCGCCGACCGCAGAACTGGGCCCAGTTCGCACTAACTCGCTTCCGGGATCTACTGCCGGTGCGAGGGGTGCCACGCGGTCGCGAACTGGGGTCAGTAACCCACAACTCGCTACCGGGATCTGCTGCGGTCTTCCCGCGCGCGGACGGTGCGCGGACCGGTCCCCGAAAACCCCGGCCCGACCGTGCCCGGTCGCCTGCAGACCCCGGGCGGCGGAGGGCTTACTGATATCAGTGAGCACTACCTTGCTGCCGCCGTCTGCTGCCGTCGCACGGCCGCGGCGGGTCGCTCATTGTTCCAATGAGCACTAACTCGCTGCCCCCGTCTGCTGCCGTCGCCGACGGTGCCGGCCACGCGCGCGGTGGGATGGCGCCGCCGGGCCGAAGGCCCGAAACAAGCGCGCGAAGCTCGTTACAACTCCCCGCCTCGGTCAGTCGTCGGGCGTGATGTTGGTGGCCCCGCAGTTCCAGCACGACCACTCTTCGGGCAGCCGGTACTTCTCGGTCCAGAACCCCACCGGCTTTCCCCAGACCGTGCAGTCCGCCTCGCAGCGCCAGCACTCGAACTCGAAGTCCACCCCGGGTCACCTCCTGGACCCCAGCATGGCCCCGCGCGGCCGGTCCGGAAACGCAAAAAGGCCCCCCGGCATCCGAAGACGCCGGGGGGCCTTGGTCGTTCGAGAGGGCGCTACGCGAGCGCGGCGAGCAGTGCGCCCGCGAGGGTGATGAGCGAGACCGCCGTGATGTCGATCGCGACCTGGAGGCCGCGGTACTTCCGCCGTGCGATCCGGGAGAGATGGACGACGTGCTCCGCCTGGTTCTCCGGCACCTGGAGGTCGGCGACCACCTCCTCCGGCGTGCACAGCGACCAGTACAGGTACGAGCCGCGGGCCGCGCCTCCGAGGCGGGGACGGACGACGACCAGGACCACGAGCATCGCGGCCACCAGGCCGACGGTGCCGAGCCCCACGAGAGCGGCGGAGGCCCCCGGCAGGGCGCGGCCGGGGACTGCGGCGACTAGCGCGGCCAGCGGCAGCGAGAACGCGGTGAGCAGGACGCCGGACTTGGCGTCGGTACGGCTGATCTCGGCGAGCACAGTGGTGGTCGCCGCATCGAGCCGGGTGTCCATCTCGCTCATCGTCCGGCCTCTTCCGGGGTCCACGTCCAGGGCTCGCCGTCGCCCGCCGCACGGGCCGCCGACAACCCGAGCAACAGCGCGGGCCCGGCGTACTTCTTGGGCAGCGTGCGGGCGGCGGCGGCCCGACGCAGGAGCACGGCCAGGAGCGCGGCCTCGGCCGTGTTGAACTCCAGCTCGCTCTCGCCCGCGTGGTCCAGGACGGGGGTCAGCTTCGTGTAGTCGTCGTACGACAGGACGCCCCGCACGTACTGCCCCAACTCCCGTAACTGCTTGACGGTGAAGCGGTCGACGCCCTCGAAGTCGGCGCCGTGCGACACGGTCACGTGAGTGACTGCCATCTCGACTTCCCCCGTCAGCCGTTGTGGTTGTTGGTCCGGCTGAACATCCCCTTCGTCTGGGTGTTCACCTCGGTCCGCTGGACGACCGTGCCCGTGTAGTGGTGGTGGTGCTCCGTGTGCATGTCCCGCTTGGCGCGTCCGGCGGACCGCAGCAGCGAGCCGAGCGCGAGCACCAGGGCGACCGGGGCGCCGGCGCCGATGGCGAGGCTGGTCGGGTCGACGTGTCCCAGCGTGTAGAGCACGAGCGAGGTGACCCCGCCGATCGGCAGGGAGGCGAGGCCGCCCGCGAGCATCACGCCGCTGATGTCGGTGGCGCGCTGGGACATCGGCGGCCGTCCCTCCTGGGCGACCGGCGCGGCGGTGGGCGGCGTGTTCGGCGAGGTGTCCCGGTAGGACGTCGGGATCGGCTCGGGGGCGGGCGCCTGCCGGTACAGGTTCTCGATGATCCGGCGGGCCTCAGCGGCGGCCTCCGACTCGCTGAGCTGGGTGCCGGGGGTGCGGTCGATGTGCTCCACTGTTCGAACTCCTTCGAGGCATTGGGGGAGTGAAAAGGGGCCCCGGAGGTGCGATCTCCAGGGCCCCGGCTTGCTGTTGGGGAAGGTCAGCGGACGGGCGCGTACAGCCCGTGCCCGACCCGGGCGACGTCGTCCCCGGCGTCGGCGAGCGCGCTGAGCCGAGTGCGGACGGAGCCGACCTTGATCTCCTTGCCGCCGTCGGCGTTGACGGCCGCCGTGATCTGGTCGGCGGTCATCGCGTCGTCGGACGCGGCGAGCACGATGCGGATGCGGTCCTCCAGGAGCTGCGGGCCGCGCCCGCCGTTGGCCGCCTGGACCTTGGCCGTCTTGGCGGCCTGTTCGTCCTTCACGGCCTCGCACAGCGCGGCCATGGCGGCGGTGCCCCGGGCCTCGTACGCCTCGCCCGCGGCCTCCAGCGAGTTCTTCTCCAGACGCTCCGGCTCATCCGGCCCGTACAGGGCGAGGATCTCCGGGTCCAGGCCCGGGGTCGGCGTGATGGAGCCGATCCGCCAGTGCCGCATCATCGACGTCGGGTGCGGCCCGGACAGCAGGTACGCCGTGCCCTGGGTGTCGCAGAAGTCGTCGTCTTCGTCGGCGTCGGCGAACTGCGACCGCAGCACGCGGGGCTTGAGCTGCTTGGGGATCGGCATCAGCTGTTCGCCGGCGGGCAGCAGGCCGTCCGCGACCAGCTGGCGCATCATCGACGACGACCAGCGCAGCAGGCAGACCTCGCCCTCCTTGAGCATCGCCCTCAACGTGTCGCTGCCGCCCAATTCCTCCAGGTGGCTGGCCTGCGCGTCCAGCTCGATGCCGACGCCCACCGAACGGCCGGTGCGTCCCAGCTCCTTGACCAGGTACGTGGCCTCTTCGCGGTACGGGGCGCCCTTCTCCAGGAGGCGGTTGGCCTCGTCGACCTTCACCGACATCAGCGGGTCGGGCGAGCCGATGAGGAAGGCGTTGCGTCCCAGCAGGGAGTAGCGGATCTGGCGGGCCTGGGCGACCTCGACGGCCGCCCGCAGCATCAGGATCGCTTCCTCCTGGGTGGTGGCGAACCAGTCGACGTGCTCGCGGGCCTCGGGAACGGACTGGCCGCCCTTGAGGTCGGCGAGCCAGGTGACGATCCGGTTCTTCTTCTCGCACGCCAGCGTGTACTGGAGGGTGCGGGACTTGCCCGCGCCGGTCGTGCCGAAGGTCAGGGCCCGCTGTGCGGAGCCGGTACGCGGGTCGAACAGGCGCTTCCGGGCCGGTCGGCCGTTGTGGTAGCGGCCGGTGACGATCCGTCCGAGCTTGTCCATGAGCATGTCGTCCTCGGAGGGAGGCGGCATGGTGGCCAGCGGGTTGGACGGGTAGATCGTGACGATCGCGTGGCGGGAGCCGTCGGTCTCGACAGCGATCCGGCCCGGGTCGCCGACGTCGAAGGCGCTGACGAGGGCCGCCAGGTCGTAGCGGATGACCTGGCCCGCGGGCACTTCGACCATCAGCTCGATGATCTGGTCGTCGGGGATGGCAAGGGCGCCCGGGGTGGCGGGGGTGATGGTCACGCGTCCTCCTTGGACAGGTTCATGGAGCCGAAGTTGATGGCGGTGATGGACGCGCCGGGCATGGCGAGCGGGGCGATCCGCTCAGCCCAGAGCGTCGCGGGGTCCAGCGCGGCGGCGTCAGAGCGGCCGACGGTGAGCAGCTGCACGGAGGCCCCGCGGCCGGGGACCGGTCCGACGGTGATGAGCTCCTGGGGGACGTCCATCAGCGCGGACAGGCGGCGCACGGAGACCTCGGGGACCGGCTCGCCGGGGATGGCGGAGCGGATGATGGCCCGCATCGCCGTATCGCCGGTCTTCTCGATGTCCTCCAGGACCGTGGTCGGCGCGGCCCCGCCCTCGATGGCGACCCGCTCCGCCCACCACTGAGCGGCCGGGTGCGAGTAGAGCTGCGGTTCCTCCTGGACGACCAGGTCGTCCGTCTTGGCGAGGGGCGGGAGCGGCGGCACGAGCATGTGCCGGGCGCGGCGGGCCGGGCGCAGGATCCAGGTGCCGGCGGACCACAGCGCGACCGCCAGGGCCTCACCCCAGTGGAAGCCGGGCACGATCCACTCAGCGAGCAGGACGCCGACCAGGCCGACGCCGGGCGTCGTGTACAGGACGGCCGCCGTGCGGCCCTGGTGGCTCGGGGGCGCGGGCGGGGTGTAGACGAGCATCCCGCCGTCGGCGGTCCGCTCGATGACCTTCTCCGGCTCCGGCTGGCGGGCCTTGTGGGTCGGCAGCACGAGCAGACCGAGGCCGGTCGCGGCGAGCGTGGCGAGCAGGGACTCGCCCATGACCGCCGTGGTGAACAGTCCGGTGGTCGCGGCGGCGGTGCCGGTCGCGGTGGCCACCCGGCCGGTGTGGCTGCGGGCGGTGTCCAGGTGGCGCCGGGCGTTGTCGAGCTGGGTGCGCATCCGGTCGGCGGACAGCATGGCGGGCGTCTCCTTCTCCGGGATCCCCCCGGGGTCGGTGCGATAGCTGGGCTAGCGGTCGGGGACGACGAAGCGGCGGCCATGACCGGGCCGCCGCTTCGTCGGTGTGCGACGTGTGCGAGATGTGCGACGCCTCGCACCTGTGCGATAGGTGCGAGACGTCGCAGGGGGTTGATCAGCGGTTGCTGTAGAACTCCGACTCCGCCGGGTCGACCGGCATCGCCTGGAAGGCTTCCG
>NZ_JBIRXG010000060.1:0-25536 GCF_044388685.1 Streptomyces sp. NPDC020192
CCGCGGACGTAGTCCCGCATCCGCCACCGCAGATCCGCACGACCGAACCGGCCCGCCACCCGAGCGAAGACGGATTCCAACTCCTCAGCCCAGCCCTCGACTTCAGCAATCCCCTCCACGACCGGACAACGAGAAGAACCAGCTCAGGACACGATTTCTGACTGGAGTACTAGGGCCTGTCCGGCGGATCTTGTCCGGGGTGGCGGGTCCTGGCGCTTCCCCGAGCTCTCAACTTCGTTCGGGCAGGGCAGCCCCCGTCTCTGCGGCGTTGTCGTCGGTTGCCGTGGCTTAGCGATCGCGGTCGGCCGGTGTCTCCGGGGTGGCTGGTTGGTCCACGGTCAGGACGATCTTGCCCTGTGTGCGGCCCTGTTCGCCGTACGCGTGGGCTTTCGCCGCCTGCTCGAGCGGCAGCACCGTGTCGATGGCGGCGTGCAGTTTGCCCTCTTCGACGAGCGCGGTGATCGCCTTGAGTGCCGCGTGGTCCGGCTCGACGACCGTCCAGCCGGTGTGTACGCCCAGCTCGACAGCGCGCTCGGCGGGCGGTAGGTCGTCGGGGGAGGGCAGGGTGACCAAGTGGCCGCCGGGGCGCAGTACTTCGAGGGAGCGGGCCGCGTAGTCGCCGCCGATCGCGTCGAGGACCACGTCCACGTCCCGTACCGCCGTGGTGAAGTCCACGGCGGTGTAGTCGATGACCTCGTCCGCGCCGAGCCCTCTCAGGAAGGAGTGCTTGGCGGTGGTGGCTGTGCCGATGACGTACGCACCGTGCGCCTTGGCGATCTGTACGGCGAGGTGGCCGACGCCGCCGGCCGCCGCGTGGACCAGCACCCGCTGCCCGGCGGACAGGCGGGCTGTGTCGACCAGTGCCTGCCAGGCCGTGAGGGCGGCCAGCGGCAGTGCGGCGGCTTGGACGTGGCTGATGCCGGCCGGCTTGCGGACGAAGCGGCGCGCGGGCGCGACCACGAACTCGGCGTACCCGCCAGCCAGTTCCGGGAAGCGCGGCATGCCGAAGACCTCGTCGCCGGGCCGGAACAGTGTCACGCCGGGCCCCACCGCCTCGACGGTCCCCGAGACGTCGTACCCCAGGATCGGCGTGGGTCCCGTCTCCCCGAATGCCCCGGAGCCCCGAATCTTCCAGTCGACCGGATTGACGCCCGCTGCGTGGACGCGGACCAGGATTTCGGTCAGTGCGGGCTCCGGCCGTTCTACTTCGACCGGGGCCAGGACCTCGGGGGCGCCCCACTTGCGGGGGCTGATGGCGCGCATGGTGCTCACAGGTGTTCCTCTTCCATGAAGCGGTGAATTAAACAGCAAATCCCTGGTATTGGGCGCTTTCACGCTGTTCATGGGACAAGCCTGCGGCAGAGCGGACGATCATGATGCTGGCAGTCTGGTCATGATGTGACAGGATCTGGCCATGACCGCTCGTGACCTTCATCGGGTGGCCGTCCTGGCGCTGGACGGCGTCTACCCTTTCGAACTCGGCATTCCCTCCCGGGTGTTCGGCACCGCCGAAGGCTCCGACGGGCGCCCGCTGTACGAGGTGGCCGTGTGCACCCCGGACGGCCACCCGGTGCGCACCGACGCCGGGTTCACGGCCTCCGTGGAGCACGGGGGCGAGGCGCTGGAACGGGCGGACACCGTGGTGATCCCGCCCACTGGCGCCCTTGACGCCCTGATCGAGGCGGACGGCTCACTCCCGGCGGCCCTGGCTGCCGCACTCGCCCGGGTCCGCCCGGGCACCCGCATGGTGTCGATCTGCACCGCGTCGTGGGTGCTCGCCGCGGCGGGTTTGCTGGACGGCCGCCCCGTCACCACGCACTGGCAGCACGCCAGTGACTTCCGGCGGGCCTTTCCCCGGGTGAAGGTCGACGAGGGAGTGCTGTTCGTGGACGACGGCGACGTCCTGACCGCCGCGGGCGTGGCCGCCGGCATCGACCTGTGCCTGCACCTGGTCCGCCGCGACCACGGCGCTGCGATCGCCAATCACGTCGCCCGCGTCTGCGTCGTACCGCCGTGGCGCGACGGCGGACAGGCGCAGTACATCGAACGCCCGGTCCCCGAACCGACCCTCGCCAGCACCACCGCCACCCGGGAATGGGCCCTGGAACGTCTCCACCAGCCGCTGTCCCTGGGCCAGTTGTCCGAGCACGCCCGCATGAGCCTGCGCACCTTCACGCGCCGCTTCCGCGAGGAGGCAGGCATGACGCCGGGCCGCTGGCTCACAGCCCAGCGCATCGAACTCGCCCGCCACCTCCTGGAGTCGACCGACCTGTCCATCGACATGATCGCCCACCGCTCGGGCTTCGGCACGGCCAACTCCCTTCGTCAGCACATGCGTTCCATAGTCGGGGTGTCCCCGGCGGCGTACCGACGCACCTTCCAGGCGAGCGCCTATGGGCCCGTCCGGCGGATCATGCCCGCGGCGGGTGAGCCCGGGCAGTGATCCACCGGACGCGACGGGGAACGGGGCGTTACGCCATGGAGAACTTGGCGACGTACTCGTCGAAGGGCTCGATGCCGACTCAAGCTGTTGTTGTTCCGAACCTGAAGGCGACGTTTTAGCTGGTCAGGCATAGGACCGGTGATTCCGTGGGAGCTGTGGCCTGTCGTGTCGCCGCTCTTCGGGAGGTCGCGGATGCCGTCGGTCGTTGGACTGCTGGAACAGCATGAGCTTGCTGCTTGCCGACGCGTGGACGAGCTGCGGGAGGAGGCCGACCGTGTCCAGGCCGAGCTGGCCGCGGCCGAGCAGGAGGGGCAGGAGTGGGTGATCGCCCGCAGGCGGGTCGATACGGTGCTGGCTCCGGACGACGCCGATACCGCTGAGGCCGAGGCCGCCGCGGATCCGCAGAATGATGTCGCGCCGTCGATGGTCCGGGATGCGGCGAAGCCGAAGACGCAGGTGCCGGTGTGGCGACAGGGGCTTGCCTGGTCGGTGCTGTCGGCGGACTACCAGCGCATCCTGAAAGCGCTCGCGGACCGGGGGCGGCTCGGCCAAGGGCCGCTGACCTGCCAGGAGATGGCCGCCGTGTTTGGCATGGACGTGGTGCCGGCTCGGGTGGAGGCACTGCGGTCGAAGGCGAAACGCCTGGTCGCGCGCGGCTGGCTGGCCGAGCCGACACCGGGCCGGTTCACGCTCGCCCGCGATGTGGCCGGGCCAGACGGCGGGTCATGAGCCCGATCATCGATCAGTAGATCATCGCCTCGGCGCTGGTGGTGCGGCGCTCGAAGTCGCGGACCAGGCGGCGGCTGCGCATCAGGTGAGCGAAGAGGCGCTCGACGATCCACCGCTTGGGCAGCACCACGAAGCCGCGCATGTCGTCGCTGCGCTTGACGATCGCCAGGACCAAGGCGAACGCGGCCAGGCAGTGCTCGACGAGGCTGCCTGTGTAGCCGGCATCGGCCCAGACGAGGGCCAACCGGTGGTGCGCGTCGGCCACCTGCTCGAGCAGGACCTTCGCGGCGGTGCGGTCGCCGACATCCGCGGCCGTGACCATCACCGCCAGGAGCAGGCCGAGGGTGTCGACCACGACGTGCCGCTCGCGCCCGTTGACCAGCTTGCCGCCGTCGAAGCCACGGCTGTCCGAGCCGACCACGGCATCCGCCTTGACGCACTGCGAGTCGATCACCGCGGCCGTCGGCTCCGCATCCCGGCCCAGCCTCGTCCGGACCTGTCCGCGCAGCCGGTCGTGGAACTCCCTGACCAGACCATGGTCACGCCAGCGACGGAAGAACGCATAAACCCGGTCCCACGGCGGGAAGTCGGCGGGCATCGCCCGCCACTTGATCCCGTTGTCCACGAGATACCGGATCGCATCAAGCATCGCCCGGTGGCAGTACGCCTCCGGCCGGCCGCCCCGCCCACGCAGCCAGCCCGGCACCGGCAGCAGCGGCCGGACCACGACCCACTCCGCGTCCGTCATGTCCGAGGGCAGGTGACGGCGCGGCGTGTCCAGGCCGGCTGAACCCTTGAGGGCCTTGCCGTCCACGGCGATGACCTGCCGCGATCGGGCCCCGGGCACGTCCGCGGACGCGGTGATGCGGTGCCGGTCGGCCAGGTAGGCGCACACAGCCTGGTCCAGGGCGTCGCCGTCAAGTGCCTGAAGGACGCGTCCGGGAGTGACCGGCTTGGGGCTGCGCCGCCAGCCGAGCAGGTGACGGCGTACCCCGAGGGATGCCAGCAGCGAGTTCGTGGCCCGCTCGCCGAACTCGCCGAACTCGCCGAACTCGTCGATGCTCTTCGCGCCGTAGACGGCCGCGCAGGCACACACCAGCAAGATCGCCGTCAGCGAGTACCACCGGCCCCGGCGTGAGCGCGGGTCGGGCACCGATTCGAGGTAGGGACGCAGGTCAGCGATCCGGTCCGCGTCCAGCGGCCCCAGTTTCTCCAGCACGGCAGGGATGGGGGAAGATGCAACAGCAGGCACGGGACGTCCTCGTGATCATCTGGCTTCGACACCACAATGATCACGAACCCCCGTGCCTGCTCTGCTGTCCGCCCCTACCGGCCGATCACCAACCCTGCACGCAATCACGGAACTTGACGGAGCCCTAGCCCGGCCCGGTCTGGATGGCGCCGGCACCGTGACCGCGATCGGTGACGACGTGACGCGATTTCGCGTTGGCGACCGTGTCGTCGGCCAGTTCTGGAGCCAGCCACTGCAGTTCGGGACCTTCGCTGAGGTCTGCGTCGTCCAGGCGCCACAGGCCGACACTCCGGTGGTCGGTCAGTGACCGGGCAGCTCGAAGCCGAGAGCGGCCAGGGCCTCCTCGGCGGCCTGCTGGTCCTGCTCGTAGCTGCCGCCGGAGATCCCCAGGCCCCCGATGCACCGGCCGTTGTCGATGATCGGGTAGCCGCCGCCGACGGCCATCAGACGAGGGTGACCGGCCAGCGGCGCGACCCGCGGGTTGGCGAGGTAGTCGTTCCACGTGTGGGTGGGGATGTGGAAGGAGGCCGCTGTCCACGCCTTGTCGAGGGCGACCTCGGCGGTGAGGAAGGGCGCGTCGTCGGCCCGATCGAACGCCTTCAGATGTCCGCCCTGGTCGGTGACGGCGACGGCCGCCGTGAAGCCGATCCGGGCAGCGGCGGTGTGTACTGCCGCGATGAGTGTGCCGGCGGCGGCCTGGGTGATTGACGAGGCGGGGGCCGACTTCTGGACTGTGATGGTGCTCATGAATGTTCCTTTATTGCTGTGCTGTGCGCGTCGGGTGGAGGGGCCGCAAGCCAGGTCACCGCAGGGGTGAGGCCGGGGTGGGGACCACGCGGGTGACGACGGACTTCTCGGGGATCAGCAGGCCGTAGACGACCGGGCCGATCTCGTTCTTCCAGCGGTCGTGCTCGTACACGGCTGTGTACAGGGCCTCGCTCTGGGCCTCGTCCTCGAACCGGCGGATCCACACGTAGCCGTCCTCGTCCTCGGCGTCGACGAAGGAGGCGGTCACGTCCATGCCCAGCGAGGCCTGGAACGGGATGACCACGTCCTCCATGTAGCGCACCCACTCCTCGCGGCGTCCGGGCTGCGCCTGGTAGCGGCGGATCTCGTAGTACACGGTGCTGCTCCTGACTGCTTGCAGGGAAGGTCAGTCGGTCACGGTGAGGACGACCTTGCCGCGGGTGCGGCCGGCCTCGACGTGGGCGTGGGCCGTGCCGACCTGTTCCAGCGGGAAGGTTTCCTCCACCTCGACGGCGACCTCACCGGCGTCGATCAGGCGGGCGATCGTGGTCAGCGCGGGACCGTCCGGCTCGACCAGGTACGCAGTGACGCGCACGCCGGCTGCCTCGGCGGCCTGGGCCAGTTCCGGGGAGACGCCGGCCGGTACGGCGACCAGTAGGCCGGCCGGGCGCAGGACCTTCAGCGAGCGGGTGCTGGTCTGGTCATGGGCGTCGCCCACCAGGTCGATGACGACGTCGACGTCCTTGACGACGTCCTCGAAGCGGGTGGTGGTGTAGTCGATGGTCTCGTCGGCGCCGAGTTCCTTGAGCCAGGGGTGGCGTGCGGCGCTGGCGGTGGCGATCACGTGGGCGCCCAGGTGCCGGGCGAACTGGACCGCGAAGTGGCCCACCCCGCCGGCGGCGGCCGTGATCAGGACGCGCTGGCCGGCCTGGACGTGGGCGGTGTCGACCACGGTCTGCCAGGCGGTCAGCGCCGCCAGCGGCACGGCGGCCGCGTGCGCGTGGTCGAGGGTGGCCGGCTTGCGGGCCCACTGGCGGGCCGGGGCGGTGACGTACTCGGCGTAGCCGCCGGCGGCACGCGGGAACCACGGCATGCCGTAGACCTCGTCGCCGACCTTCAGGGTGGTGACGCCGAAGCCGACCTCCTCGACGACACCGGACACGTCCCAGCCCAGGATCAGCGGGAGCGTCTGCAGCCCCGCCATGCCCTGGCCCTCGCGGGTCTTCCAGTCCACCGGGTTGATCCCGGCGGCGTGCACCCGTACCAGCACCTCGGTCGGCAGCGGCTCGGGGCGCGCGACCTCCTCGACGGTCAGCACCTCCGCTCCGCCGAACTTCGTGACGGTGACTGCCCGCATCGTGTGCTCACTCATGTTGTCCTCGCTCATGTCCGTCTCACTGTTTCTTGTGCCGGGACCGCGGTCCCGGCACAAGAAAGCGTGGCGTGTGCCCGCAGAGGCGGGTGAGTGGCCGGGAGGACATCTGTCGTACCATTCCAGCCATGACGCATCGTGTTGTCGTTCTCGCCCTCGACGGAGTCCAGCCGCTGGACCTGGGCATCCCGGCCCGGGTGTTCAACGAGGCCTGTGAACCGGACGGGACCCGTCTGTACTCCGTCAGCACCTGCTCCCTCGGCGGCCGGCCGGTACGCACGCACGAGGACTACCGGATCGTCGTCGACCACGACGAGTCTGCGCTGGAGACCGCGGACACCGTCGTTCTGGCCACACAGGAGCCCAGCGAGCAGCTGCTCGCGACCGGCGCGCTCCCCGAGGAACTCGCCGCGGCGCTGGACCGGATAGGACCGCAAACCCGCATCGTCAGCCTGTGCACCTCGGCCTTCCTGCTCGCGGCGGCCGGTCTGCTGGACGGTCAGCGGGCCACCACGCACTGGGCGCTGTCTGACGCGCTGGCGCGGCTGTTCCCCGACGTCGACGTCGATCCGGACGTCCTGTTCGTCGACAACGGACGCATCCTTACGTCCGCCGGCGGAGCGGCCGGCATCGACCTGTGCCTGCACCTGGTCCGTCTGGACCACGGGGCGGCGGTGGCCTCGGCCGCCGCGCGGCGCTGCGTCGTGGCGCCGTGGCGCGAGGGCGGGCAGGCCCAGTTCATCGAGCACCCGGTTCCGCAGGACACCGACCGTTCCACTTCGGCGACCCGGCAGTGGGCGCTGGACCGGCTGGCCGAGCCGGTCACACTGGAGGACATGGCCCGGCACGCGCACATGAGCGTGCGCACCTTCACCCGGCGGTTCCGCAGCGAGGTGGGAAGCAGCCCGCTGAAATGGCTGGCGCAGCGGCGGCTGGCGCACGCGCGCCTGCTGCTGGAGTCCACCGACCTGACCGTCGCACGGATCGCCACCGTCTGCGGCTTCGGCGACCCCGTCGCCCTGCGCAAGCACTTCCACACGCACCTGGGCCTGTCACCACTGGCCTACCGTCGCGCCCACAGCGCACCGGAGCCGATGACGGCACGGTGACCACCCAGCCGGGTCGTGGCTGCGACAACGCCCCACCCATCAGCCGGCGCGTCGAGTGGCTCCTACTGCCCTCTACCACCACTTCAAGGGCAAAGTCCCGGACATCATGTACCGGGTTACCGAGGACATCGTGGATGACATGGACCGCGTAGGCGGCGGTGCCTCGCCGAGTACTGCAACGGCACGCTGGAAGACGGTCTGGCGATCGCGCCCACGGGCTACACCGTGGGTCTGTATGGTCTTCGGCTCTGGTCCGTAGTCGGTGGTGACGCCGAGTAGCCGCCTCGGTCATGATCTTGTGGTGTATATCACATTCACCACCGCCTGGCAGCAGGCCGCCCGGCTGCCGGCCCTCACCTGACGGTTGGCCACCGCCCCGACGACGCCGCAGAGGAGAGCGTCGCACCACCCTCGGGCCCGTGGAACCCGACGCCCTGCAGCGTCACGCGACAGCCAGTCCCGACACGGCACGGGACATATCGGGCAACCAGCCGCTCACGACGCCCCCGTCAGCCCTTAGAAGAATCGAGGTCGACACCAAAATGATCACGAACCCCCGTGCCCTGCTATCCGCCCCTACCGGCTGATCACCAACTCTCCACGCAATCACGGAACTTGACGGAGCCCTGGGTTCCTGTCTGCGTTCAGCGGCGTCTCACCCCACTTCCGGCCCCGCCGCCACCTGATGACGGCCTCCGACCACCGCGCCGAGATGACCATCCGCTTCGCGATCCGGGACCAGATCACAGGCACTGCCGGCCGGCCCACCACGGCCTGAACACAGGCCCGGACCGCGGGCCCACCATGCCCCGACGCACCGTCAGACACCCACACATCCAACAACGTGACAGCGCCCCGCCGCCCCCAGGACCGCCCGCCAGCCAGTGCAGCCGCTACGACTCATTCCGCTCCGGGACCCGGGAATCTGCGTCGGGCCGTGGCGCTCCAACGCCACCTCCAGCTCGGCCCGCACTTCCGGAGAGGTCTCACATGACGAGAGAATCAGCTCGTCCAGGTCTTGATCTGGGCGGCGACCTCCCGCACCGGGAGCCCGTCCCGGGCGGCGCGGGCCAGCGGAAGAACGGTGTCCAGGCCAGGGCTCACAGGCAGGCCGCACGCCGACAAGTACGCAGCGGTCACTGTGGCCGCGAACAGAAGGTTCCTCACTTCCAGGCTCGGGTTTCTCGCCAACTCGCACAGCAGCGCCGCCGCCTTGTGATGGGGCTCGGGATAGACCTCGCGGTCCAAGACCTCGGCCCGATGACGTGCCTCCGTGGCGACCGGCACGCCGTAGTCGATGACCTGGGGATCACCCGGGATCTGCTGTGCCACGGCCAAGATCCAAGTGAGGTCGATCCGGAGATTCACGCGGCGTCCCTCGGAGCGCTCTTCGCCAGCCCTTCCCGAAGCCCGGGGTACCGGTCCTCACCGACCTCCGCCTCGAACGCGTCCGCGTACGCGGCCAGGAATGCCGCGGCGCCGGCCATGAAGGCGGCACGCGACTGGTTCACATCGGCCTCGATCAAATCGGCCACATACCCCTGAAGGCTCAGGCCGCGGCGTTTGGCCCGGTCCTCGGCGGCCGCCCTCACTTCGTCGTTCAGCCGGATATTCGTCTGCTTTCCCATACCCGCCACGATAGCTAGCCACTGATACCGATGACTAGCAATCGGCCGTACAGGGTCCTGCTGCCGCGCGGTCGGGCCGGATGCCGCGCCGTGCACAGCACCGCGATCAACGCCGCGATGAAGCAGGTCAGCGGGGCTCAGTCCTTGCACCGCCGGGCATCCGGAACTGGAGAAATGGATTTCACGACCGTGGCTGGCCGGTGTGGCGTCCGTCCTCGGGAACTGTGTCCGCCACGGTCTTGGGGAGCGCCACATCAGCGAGGTGAGGCCTGTCATGTCGGGCGGGACCGGCCAACCGCCGGAGCTTGCACATCGGCGAAGATCATCTCTCAGGCGGCCTGGAGGGGCACCAGACGCTGGGAAACCGCCCACCGGCGTGGGCCGCCCTGGAATGATGAATCATCACATCGCACCAGATCGCCAGGGGGACGAATGGCAGGGCCCCGGAGTGTTCCGGGAATGTCCGGTTTGATCACGTGATGCCGTGGACTCGAAGGACGCTTGTGGGGTCGGTGTGGGCGCGTCTGGCGCTGGCGGTGTTGGCCCAGCCGAGGGTCCGGAGGGTGTCGCGGACGATGTCGCCGAGGATGGCCATGACGGCGGGGGTGTTACGTGTGCGGATGGTGCGGGCGTCCTCGCCGAAGGTGACGTCACGGACCCAGTGGACGCTGTTTTCGATCGCCCAGTGGCCACGCGTCCAGGCCGCGATCTCTTCGGCGCTCGCCTGCTCGGCCGTCAGGTCGGTGACCGCGTAGACGACCTCCTCGCTCCACTTCTTCGCTCCGATCGGGCGGCGCCGACGGCGGATCCGGACGACCTGACGGGCCTGGGGGAAGAGCAGCCCGTTCACGCTGACGACCTGGAGTTCGCGGATCTCCTCGCGGCCGTGGCCACGCTCGCTGGCGCGGTGCAGGACCGGGATCTGCTTCCAGGGAAGGGACTTGAGCTGCCGAGCGAGGTTCTTCTGGTTCCTCTTCACAGACAGCAGGTAGTGGGCGCCGCGCTCCTCCACGAGGTAGCGGGCGTGCTCGCGCTGGGCGTGCAGGGCGTCCAGCGTCACCACGGCGTTTTTGAGTTCCTCGGCGGGGATCTGTTCCATCAGGGGCTGGAACTCGGGGATTTCGTTGGTCTTGGCGCCGACCTTGCGGGCGGCTACGGTCAGCGCGTCCTGGTGGCGTACCGCGGTGAAGACGTAGACCCTGGAGCCGTCGGGCCGCTTCGCCCCGCGCAGGCATTTGCCGTCCCCTGCGAAGGCCCGTCGCCGCGCGCGGGTCGGCCCCTCGCCTTCAGCGCGGCGCGGTGGGCGCGGCGCTGCTCGCGCTCCGCGAGCCCTTCGGGGGTGAGAGGGGTCACCGTCGCCTCCTGCTCGGCCAGGGCGGCCAGCCGCTGGTAGCCGGCCCGGGCCAGCGCGGCGGGGTCGACCTTGCCGTAAGCGTCGCGCAGGGTCTTCTCGTCGGGGCACCGGATCCGTCCCGTCATCGGGTCGAAAGGGCAACCGAGGGCGGCCAGGACCCGCTGGTCGCAGCAGCGCAGCCACTCCCCGATCGCGACAAGGGAGTTGCGGCCGGCGGTGGTCAGCGCGCAGACCCCGATCGCCAGCAGCGTCGCCAGTCGGTAGCGCACCCCGCGAGGATCGCGCGGGTCCGGCACCTGAGCCAGGACGTCGAGCAGCCCCTCGGGCACCACCGACTCCGCGAGCCGAAGCGCCGGAGTGATGAAGGCCGCACGCGTCGGCGCCAAGGACATGGGGGAAGAGAGAGCAACGAGCACGACACCCTTGTAGATCTTGAAGTCCAGAGAACTCCATGATCTACAAGGGCCGTGCTCGTTTCATGCCCGAGCGCCAGCCATCAGGTCATATCGGACACTCCCGGACATGGCTTCAGCCTTGTCGTTGCTCCGGCGCGAACCAGGTGTCTGGTCGTCTCGGAACTGCCCATGTCTGGGCGGTGGTTGGGCCTGTTGCGGGGCGGGCTGGTCGGCGTGCCGAGGGCGGCGCCGATCCCCCTGGTGGGCATGTCGGCTCAGCTGCTGGGGGACACGGTGTCGGTGAGGTCGGCGAGCAGGGCACGGGTCTCGGCGACGAGGCGGTTCTGGAAGGCGGTGTCGCGGACCTGGGTGGAGCCCTGCATGGGGTGGCCCTTCTCGTCGTAGTAGACGCCGGTGCTGTTCGAGGTGTCGGTGAGAACGCTGGTGATCATGCGGGCGGCGCGCTTGGGTGTGCTGCCGCCGGGCATGAGCGGGGCGAGGGGGCCGAAGACGTGGGCCGCGAGGAACTGCAGGGCGGGGTTGGCGTCGCGGCTCAGTCCGGTGGAGGGGTTGAATCCGGGTTCGACGGCGTTGTACCGCAGGCGGGGGGTCTCGCGGGCGAAGGCGAGGACGGTGGCGAGGTTGGCCTGCTTGGAGGTGGCGTAGGCGTCGTAGCCGGGCTTGGTCGACCCGCCCGGCTGCCAGCGGCCGTGCAGGCTGTCATTCGCCGTGATGTAGCGGGCGCCGCGGAAGCCGGCCATGACGGCGGGCTTGCGCTCGGGGTCCTCGACGGCGGAGCAGGTGAAGACGACGTTCGCGCTGTCGGGCAGGTGCGGGATCAGTGCCTGGGTGAAGGCGAACGGGCCGAGGTGGTTGGTGGTGAAGGCCAGGTCCCAGCCCTGGGCGGTGGTGCTGGTCGCAGTGGGCATGATCCCGGCGTTGTTGAGCAGGCCGGCGACCGGCAGGCCGAGCGCGGCGATCTCTTCGGCGGCGCGGTGCACGCTGGGAAGGTCGGCGAAGTCGCAGACGACCGAGACGGCGTGGCCGCCGGGACGGGCGTTGATCTCGTTCTCGACTTCCTTGAGTTTGGCGGGGCTGCGGCCCACCAGGATGAGGGTGCCGTGGGCGGCGAGTTCCAGGGCGGTGCGGTAGCCGATGCCGGAGGTGGGTCCGGTGATGATCCACGCGGGGCGGGGGCGAGTGGTCATGGTCTTCGTCGGTCCCTTGTCGAGGGGGTTCAGGTGCTGGCGGTCTCCGGCCGGTCGGGCATGCCGGTGCCGGCCAGGACGCGCCACAGGGCTTCGAAGGCGGTGTCGGCGTTGGCCGCGGCGCGGCCGGGGTCGCGGATCATCTCGTCGATCGCGGCTTCGGCCAGGGCGTTGGCCAACGTGAGGACGAAGCCGAGCGGGACGTCCTGGACCGGGCCGCCGGCGCGGGCGCGCTCCAGCAGCTGTGCGATTCCGGCCGCGGCCAGGCCCGCCTGGCGATGGCTGTCTTCGGTGACGTCTTCGGCGACCTGGAGCTGGGCCAGGACTCGCCGTTTGGCCGGGTTGCCGGTCGCCCAGCGCGCCCAGTGCTCCCACATGTGGCGCACCTGTTCACGTGGCCCGCCGTCCTGTGGCATGCCGGCCAGGGCGGCTTCGGCCATCTCGGTCTTCAGCGCGACGTACAGCTCGTTGAGCAGCTGGGTCTTGGTGTCGAAGTAGGTGAACAGCGAGCCGTTGGAGACGCTGGCCGCCTTCGCGATCACCGCCGTCGACGCCGCCCCGATCCCCTGGGACGCGATGACCTGCTCGGCCGCCGCCAGGATCGACAGGCGGCGCTCCTCGTTACGTGGTCTGGCCATACCCTCATCATATAAGAGAGCGACCAGTCACTCAACTGTTGTCCGGTTCGCATGCCGCTGCCAGGCCGAGCTGTCCTACGGGCGGGCTACGGCGTCCAGGTCGGCCAGAGCCTCGGCATTTCCCCACGCCCGTCAGGTCGTCCGGATCCGCCGTCGGCGCCGCCCGATCGGAGCGAAGAAGTGGAGCGAGGAGGTCGTCTACGCGGTCACCAACCTGACCGCCGAGCAGGCGAGCGCCGAGGAGATCGCGGCTTGGGCGCGTGGCCACTGGACGATCGAGAACAGCGTCCACTGAGCCCTTTCCAACCTGGCTGCGGCAGGGACCCTGACAAGGCTGTCGGGCGGTAAGGATTGACGGAGCTCTAGGTGACGGATTTATGGCGTGCTGGGCGAGTGCGTGAGCTGCAGGCGTGGTGCTGGCGGCAGCGGCGTAGGCGCTCCCGTCTCTGGTGCGGCGCGGAACGCCTCGATCACGTAGGCGGCGAAGCGGCGGGAGGCCGTGACCCGGGCGGCACTCGGCGTGTCTTGGAGGCCCCGGTGGGCCATGAGCATGAGGATCAGGTCGTCGACGACGAAGCCGGAGCGCAGCTGGCCGGTCTCCTGGGCGCGGCGGGCCAGTTCGCCGACCGCGCGCAGTGTCCGCTCCCGGTCGGCGGCGAAGTCCATGACCCCGGGGAAGGCCGTCATGAAGGCGTCGGCGAATCCCCGGCTGTGCGCGTGGAGTTCGCAGATCCGCTCGATCAGGCTCCGGAATCCGTGCCACGGGTCCGAGTCCGTAAGGGCGTCGCGGACGGCGGCATGGCAGGCTCGCCGCTGCTCGGCGAAGGTCTCCACGATCAGTGCCTGCTTGGTCGGGAAGTGCCGGTACAGCGTGGCGGGGCCGACGTCTGCATGCCGGGCGACCTCGCGCATGGGCGCACTCAGGCCCTCTTCGCCGAACACCGCGCGGGCGGCGTCCAGGATGCGGGCCCGGTTGTCGCGGGCGTCGGAGCGCACAGTCTGAGGCAAATGGCTGGTCATCGTTTCTCACTTTAGCCAAGCGGACGGGGGCGTCCGTTACGGTCCGATGGCGGTGCTGCCGCCCCGTCCCGGCACTTCGCCGGTGATGCCCCGGCTGTGGGGCTGGCCCGACGCCCACGGCCGCAGCAGCTGCAATCCGTCCCTCCGCCGACCCGAGGAGCAGAGATGAAAGCCGTCGTGATCAGGACGTTCGGAGACCCGGATGGCCTGGAGGTGGTCGATGTGCCCGTACCCGTTCCTGCCCCGGGGCAGGTGCAGATCGCCACGGAGGCGATCGGGGTAGGCGGCGTGGACGCCGTGATCCGCCGGGGAACGCTTGCCGCCTACGGCTTCCGGGAGGGCCATCTCCTCGGCAGCGAGGTCGCGGGAAGGGTCACCGCGGTGGGAGAGGGCGTGGACGCCTCGTGGATCGGGCGGCGGGTGTGGGCGTTCACCGGCCTGTCCGGTGGGTATGCCGAGCAGGCCGTCGCCGTAGTCGAGGACGTCCTTGCGCTGCCCGACGGTCTGACCGGCGCCGACGCGGTGACCCTCGGCGGCTCCGGCGTGGTCGCCCACTTCGCCCTGGACCGGGCCCGTTTCACGCCCGGCGAGACAGTGCTCGTGCGCGGTGCGGCGGGCAGCATCGGGATTACGGCGGTGCAGCTCGCAGCCAGGGACGGCGCGAGCGCGGTGGCGGTCACCACCTCGTCGGTGGAGCGTGGCGCTCGTCTGCGGGACCTGGGCGCGACCCATGTCCTTGACCGCTCCGGCCAGGACGGCCTGGACGCACCGGCGGGCTTCGACGTGGTGATCGATGTCGTGGGGGGTCCCCAGCTTCCCCTTTTCCTGGACAAGTTGAACTCCAACGGGCGATATGTGGCTGTCGGTGTGGTCGGTGGGCAGCCGCCGGCGGACTTCGGCATGCGGCTGATGGACGCCTTCCGCAGGTCGTTGTCGTTCGCCACTTTCAGCTCTGACACCGTGCCCGGCCCCGACCGGCAGGCCGTGCGGTCGTCCCACTTCGCCGATGCTGCGCACGGGGACCTGCGCACGGTCGTGCATGAAGTGTTGCCGCTGGACCAGGCGGTGCTGGCCCACCGCGAGATGGACGCGGGGGAGGTGTTCGGCAGGGTTGTGCTTGCGCCCTGAGCCGGGCAGGGACGGCGTTCGCGGGCCGGTGCCGCCCAGGTCGTGGCTGACGCCCGGCGCCGACGGTCACAATCATCGGCGCCGGTCAAGTGCGTGGCGTGCCCGGTTACTGCTGTCTCGTCCGGCATCAGGGTGCGCCGCCGTGTGGGCGCGGCGTGATGATGCCCTGGATGGCCGTGAGCCACTTTCCGGCCTCAGCGTGATGTCACCCGGTGGAGGGCGAGGATGGCTTTGACCAGGTCGGTGATGCGCGTGGTGCTGCAGCGGAGCTTGCGCAGCAGCCGCCAGGTCTTCAGGGTTGCGATGGCCTGGTCGCCGACGGCGCGGATCTCGGCGTGGGAGACGTTCACGGCCCGCTGGCCTGCGGAGAGCTTGCCCCAGCGGCCGCGGTAGGGGACGCAGACGGTGCCGCTGGCTCCCTGGTAGCCCTTGTCGGCCCAGCAGCGCACACCGGCGTCGGTCAGGGCGTCGACGACGCCGTGGGTGCGGGCGGCTTTGACGTCGTGGACTGCGCCGGGCAACGCGGGCGAGGCCCACAGCAGCCGACCGAGGGGATCGGCGATGATCTGCACGTTCATGCCGTGCTTCTTGTGCTTGCCCGAGTAGAAGGGGCGGTCGGCAGCGATCCGGTCGATCGGCAGCAGGGCACCGTCCAGGATCACGAACGCCTTGCGGGGCGCGGTGCGGACGGCAGTTGCGAGGTCGGAGGCGTGGGTGGCCAGGATCTCAACCGCCTCGGCGACGTACCGATAGACGGTGGCGACGCCGACGCCGAATCCGGCCGCGAGCTGGGCGTAGGTGTGACCGCACCGCAGGTGGGCTAGTACTGCAACCGCATCTGGGGTGACGATCAACGTCGCCTGTCGTTGATGTGACTGTGTGCTGATGCGCTGACGGTCGAGCAGGTTGAGTTGTGGTCCGAGGGGATAGCCGGGCTGCATGCCCGGTTCGCCCACCGTTTTGGCAGGTCCGAGCCGCGCGAGCGGGCACTGGACTACCTTCAGGGGCTGGTCGCACCTTTGGAGAGGAAGAACGGCTGGACGTTGGCCGAGCAGGTCGGCCAGCTCCGCCCGGACGGCGTCCAGCGTCTGCTCAACCTCTCCGACTGGCATGAGAACGCGGTCCGAGACGACGTCCGTGACTTCGTCGTGGAGACCATCGGCAGCCCAGACGGCGTCCTGATCTGCGACGACACCGGCTTCCTGAAGAAGGGCACCAAATCCGCCGGTGTCCAGCGCCAATACTCGGGTACTGCCGGCCGCACGGAAAGCTGCCAGATCGGCACCTTCCTGGCCTACGCCTCGGCCCGGGGACGTGCTCTGATCGACCGCGAGCTCTACCTCCCGGCCTCCTGGACCGATGACCGGGACCGCTGTCGGGCCGCCGGCATCGGCGACGAGATCCGTTTCGCGACCAAGAACGAGCACTTCAGGCAGATGCTGCAACGCGCCGTCGACGCCGGTGTGCCGTTCGCATGGGTGACCGCGGACGAGGCATACGGGCAGGTCAAGCACACACGTTTCTGGCTGGAACAGCGCGGCATCGCCCATGTGATGGCCGCCAAGGTCAACGACACGGTCATCACGACCCGTTGGTCCGAGAAACGGGTCGACGAGCTGATCGCCGCGCTGCCCCGGCAACGTTGGAAGCGGCTGTCGGGCGGGCCGGGCGCGCACGGCGAACGCGTCTACGACTGGGCACGCGTCGCGATCCGCCCTTGCTGGGAAGACGGCTTCGGGCACTGGGTGCTGGCCCGCCGCAGTGTCAGCGACCCCACCGAGATCGCGTACTACGTCTGCTACGGACCGGCCTCCTCGCGGCTGAAAGACCTGGTCAAAGCCGCCGCAGCGAGGTGGGCGGTGGAGGAGTGCTTCCAGACCGCCAAGGGAGAGTGCGGCCTGGACCACTACCAGGTCCGGCTCTACCGGGCCTGGTACCGGCACATCACCCTGTCGATGGCCGCACTCGCCTACCTGACCGCAGTCCGCGCACAAGAAGCCACAAAAGGGGCAACGCACAGGACGAGCAGAACCTCATACCCCTCAGCGTCCCCGAGATCCGCCGGTTGATCGGGCCCATCGTCATCACGCCCCGCCACCACACCAACGAACACCATCTGCACTGGTCACACTTCCGTAGACACAGCCAGGCCCGAACCCGCCGCTCCCACTACAAACGTCGAGACCACAACCCCCAGATGCGGTTGCAGTACTAGCTCGGTGGGCGGTCCGATGCTGTGGCCGGCAGAGGAGCCGTGGCCGGTGTGCGGTGAAGCGCACGGCCTCGGCCGGGGCCGGCGCTCGGCCGACATCCACTGCTACCGGCAAGTCCTGGCTGCCGCATGGGCTAGGGAACATAGCCCGGGCCCCACGGAGGAGGAACGAGAGCTTCTGGCCGAGCTGAGCCTGGAGTACCGGCTTCCGGAGGTGTCGGAGACGGATCCGCTGCCAATGATCGGCCTGGCGCAGCTGTACCGGCGGGATGTCCCGGACCTGCCGGAGGGGCCGCAGGACTGCGACCTGCTCCAGGTGTTCTGGTGCCCTTTCGACGCACACGACCCGAGCCGGTACGACGTGAAGCTGCAGCTGCGCTGGCGGCGGTCGTGGCAGGTCGGTCAGGTGTTGGCCGTGCCCCCGCAGCCGCTGGTCGTTGGGTCCGCCGGATTCGTACCCGAGCCCTGCGTGCTGCACCCGGAGCAGGTGGTCAGCTACCCGTTCGCCGGCTTCCTGCCCGAGGACCTATGCGTCCGGATCGACACCTGGGAGGAAGCTCTCGAGGAGGAGGCCGAGCAGTCGGCGGACGACGAGCCGGTCGGCTATCAGTACGACCTGTCCATCCCGCCCGGCTGGCGCGTCGGCGGCTTCGCCTCCTGGCACGCCACCGACCCGTACCCCATGGACTGCCAGACCTGCAGGACGCCGATGCACCTACTGCTGACCATCGACAGCTCGGAGTGGGACGGCGGCAGCGGCAGCTGGACGCCGCTGGAAGACCGAGACCTGCCCACCCATCGGAGCGCCACCCCCACCGAGGTCACCGTGGGCCGATTCGGCGAGCTCAACGTCTTCGCCTGCCCCACCGATCCCGACCATCCGCACCGCTCCAGCATCCAGTAGCTCGCGGATGCTGGCTCCACGCCGGGTTTGGCACGCCGCTCATCGGCGAGCGCGGGTGCTGTCGCATCTCATGAACATCGAACACGATGCGCCGCCGACGCCCCAAACTTGTGTACAGGTGCTGTCGGTTCTCGAAGTGAACGAAGCCAGGCGATCGTGCAGATGCCCGTCGGTACGACCGAGGGCCAGGGCGAGGTGATCGACGCGAAGGCACTGCCATGGATCCTCGATGCGATCGCCGCCCGCGGCTACCGCGTCATCGACCTTCGCACCCTCCTCGCCGGGGTGTCTCTCTAGCGCTTGCCTGCTTCTCCTTCGTGGCGGTCGAGTTCGGCCAGCAGGCGCCGCAGCGATGTCCTGGTGGCGTGGATCTCCTTGTCGGGGATGGCCGCGAAGAGGGTGCGGTGCAGTTGTTCGGCCCTGGCGGTGACGCGGGCGAGTGACTCCCTGCCGCGGGGCGTGAGGGTGAGCAGGGGGGAGCCGCGGTGGTCCGGGTTGGGCTCATAGGAGGCGAGCCGGAAGGACACGAGGTCGTTGGCGACGCGCTGGACGTTCTGGCGGCTGACGCCGAGGCGGCGTGCGGCCTGGGGGACGGTGAGCGGGTCTTCGGAGGCGGCGCTGAGGACCTGCCATCGGGCCTGGGTGAGGCCTTCTGCTGCGGCGGTCTGCTCGCCTAGCCGGCGCAGGGCGCCGGCTGCCTCGAAGACGTCGGCGATCAGCAGGGCTGCCTCGTCCGGCATCGCACACTCCTTCACTTGACAACATGTTGCTAGAAAGACAATGTGTTGTCATCGTACTGGATCGGCTACCCGAAGGACAGACCATGCCCAAGGTCGACCTCTACCGGAACGTCCACATGGGACAGCGTGCGCGGCTGTTCACCCTCGCCACCGAACTCGGCGCCGCGGACATCACTCACAGTGGCGCCGCGGCCGAGCAGGCGGAGCGCTGCCTGGCCATGACCCAGGAATTGCGTGAGCACGCCGACCACGAGGACACCTTCATCCACCAGCTCCTGCGCGAGCGCGCCCCCGAGGCAGCCGACGCACTGGACGCCGAGCACATACGCCTCGACGCCGCCTTCACCACACTCGACGAGCAGGCACGCTCGCTCCCTGGCACCCCCGCCGATGCCCTGCCGGAGGCCCAGCACGCCCTCTACCTGGCCTTGAACGAAGTCATCAGCGCCTACCTCGCGCACCTTCACCTCGAGGAGACAGTCGCCATGCCGGCACTGTGGCAGTACGCCGGCGACACGGAGCTGGACGCCGTCCTCGCCGCCTTCCGTGGCTCCCGCACCCCCGAGGAGGCTCTGACCGACCTTCGCCGGATGCTTCCCGCTCTGCCGCCAGCCGTGCGGGCAGCGATCGCGCGGGGGGTCGTCGAGGCGGTACCGGGCCAGGAGGCCGGCCTCCTGGCCGCGGCCACCACCACCCTCAGCCTCGGCCAGCGCCAGCGGCTGTATGAGGACCTCGGCGTGCCGGAGGCCTGGGCGCTCCAGGTCCAGCCCTGACGCGCGGCTCGCCGTCACGCCACTTTGCGACGGACACTCACGGAAAGCGGTCCGTGCTCTGACCGGCGCAGTCCACGACCCGTGCGGCGGGTGGGCCAGTGCCGTCCTGGACTGGCACGGTTGCTCCGGCCACCGTCACAGCCCCGCCAGCGCCGTCACCCGGCGCGCTCGGTCACGCACGGACAGCAGGGCGGCCGTTCTTCACGCTTCGAGGTGTCGAGCAACGTCGCGTGAAGGAACGGCCGCTGGTGAAGAGTCTTGCCGCTGAACTGTCCGCTGATGCCGTCTTGGGTGTCCTGTCCCACTTTCGTGTCGAGTTCTGCGACTGCCTCTACACCCGGGCGGATGCGCTCTTCGAGCTCACCGACGCGGTGCTGTGCTCGGACGGGCCGGTGACGTCGCTGGTCGAGTTGACGCTCACTGCCGAGCACCGGCGTGGGCACGGTGCGATGTACGACGCTGTCAACCACGGCTGGCTGGAGCCGCGCCGCCTGCGCAGGCTGCTGGCCTCCACGCCGCTGCCGCGTGCCGCCGACGGGCGGATCGTGCTCGCGATGGATGTGAGCAACTGGCTGCGTCCCGACGCCCCCACCGGAGTTGCTGTTCTGCCACGTCTACGGGCGGGGCCGCAGCGCGGATCAGGTCGTCCCCGGCTGGCCCTACTCCTTCGTCGCCGCCCTGGAGACGGGACGCACGTCCTGGACGCGATCCGGCTGGGACCGTCCGACGATGCCGCCCTGGTGACCGCGACCCGGCTGCGCGAGGTGGTCACCCGGCTGGTGCACGCCGGGCAGTGGCGGCCTGGCGACGCGGACATCCTCGTCGTCATGGACACCGGCTACGACGTCACCCGCCTCGCCTATGTCCTGGCCGGCCTGCCCGTCGAGCTGGTCGGCCGGCTGCGCTCGGACCGGGTCATGCTCCGGGATGCCGGCCCGCGCCGCTCCACCCCGTGTGGCGGGCAGCCCCGCAGGCACGGCGGCGTCCTCACCTTCTCCAAGCCGGAGTCCTGGCACGCCCCCGACCAGGCCACGACGTGCGACACCGCCCGCTGCGGCACGGCCGAAGCCCTCGCCTGGGACCGGTTCGTGGGAGGCGTACTGCGCCGCGGAGTTCGGCATCAGCCGCGTGCAGGCATACCGGCTCCTGGACGTCGCTCGCGCCCTGGCTGCGATCCACGGCGCGGTCACCGTCGGTGACGTCTCGCACGCGAGACACCGACCCGGCCACCGCGGCCGCGCTCGACTACGGCCTGTCCCAGCGCGCCCTGCTCGCCGTCTCCGCCCGTACGGACGATGTCACGGAGATGATCACCCGCCGACTCACCGCGCTCGCCCACAGCGGCCTGACGGCCCTCGATGAGCCGACGGTGCGCGTGGTGGTCCGCCAGGCTGTCCGAGACGTCCGCACTGCCCCGCCTCCGCCGCCCGCCGATCCGCCGGCGGATCCTGCGCTCGCCAATCTCCGCCGCGCCGTCGACGAACTCGCTGCCAACACCCATGCGATCGGCGAGCTGATGCTCGAAGTTGCCCCGGCCTACCTGTCCGACGCCGACGCCGCCGACGTCCTCGCGCTGTTCTGTGAAGAGGTCGGCGAGCCCCTCGAGCACGGCCTGGCCGCCCGCCGCTACGCGATGTCCGGCGACCGCCGCGCCCTGCACGGCATCGTCCTCTGAACAGATCTCCGACCGTGTCCTCACGTCGATGTGGCACAAGTGGGTCTTCATCGCCACGACCACCACCATCACCTGCCTCGCGCAGGGCACTATCAGTGACGTGGCGGCGGTGGGCGGCGGCAAGGGGTTCGCCGACGCGGTCCTCGCCGAGGCCGCCGTGGCCGGCGCGGCCGGTCACCCCCTCCTGACACCGCCTGCGTCGCGCTGCAGGCCACCGTGACGCAGGAGGGTTTCGATGTACCGGGACGTCCTGGACGCGCGGCCCACGGAGGTCGAGCACGTCCTGGCCTCCCTCGCCCGTGCGGCGAAGCGCCTCGACCTGTCTGCTCCGCTGCTGGACGCCGCCATGGTCCGCCTCCGGGTGCACAACCAGTGCGTGGCGAACGCCTCCCGGCCCGGCTGGGACCGGGCGGACGGCAGCCGAACGTCCGACGCACCGCGGTCGCCGCGGCCTCGAGCGGGCCGCGGCGACCGGTTCCCGGGCGGTTCCTCACACCTGGGGAACGCCTCCGGTGGCGGGGGTGCGGGTCGCGCGCAGGTGTTGGGCGAGCAGGGCGAGGGCGCAGAGGGCGGCGACCGTCGCTGCGTAGGTGACGAACGTGTCCTGCAGGCCGGCGTGCGTGGCGGCGATGCCGGCGATCACGGCCGGGATGCTGAAGGCCAGGTAGGAGATGACGAAGGCGACGGAGAGCAGCTCGCTGCGTTCGGCGGGGCGGGCTATCCGGGCCAGGGTGCCGAAGCTGGCGAGGGCGGAGCCGCCGAAGCCGACGCCCGCGATCGCGGTTCCGAGGGCGGCCGCGGTCAGGGAGTGCTCCTCCACACCGGTCAGGGCGACGGCCGTGCCAACGAGGAGCAGGGTCGCGCTGACGGCGAGGGTCCGTCCGACGGACCAGCCGCGCAGGGCGAGGGCGGTGAGGAAGGCCGGGCCGGTGAGCAGGGTGACCACGAGTCCGCCGACGACGTGGCTGGAGAGACCGAACAGGCCGACGGCGACGGACGGGCCGAGCGAGAGGTAGAGGCCGCCGAGCGCCCAGCTCGCGATGAGGATCGGGACCAGGCTCAGCAGGTCGGCCCGCAGGTGGGGGGCGACCCGCAGGCGGGGCTGGAGCGAGCGGGCGACGCCCGGGCGGCGCAGCGAGGTCTCGGGCAGGGCCGACAGGAGGGCGCCGGCCACCACGAGGGCGAGGAGCAGCAGCACGTAGACGAGGCGGGTGGGGTGCGGCCCGTACTCGATGAGGAGCCCGCATCCGAGCGAGCCCAGTCCGAGTCCCAAGGTGGGCGCGGTGCCCGTGACGAGGCCAGCCCAGTGCGGGGCGTGCGCGGGGTTGAGGTCGGACAGTGCGGCGCCGAGCGTGGTCATGGCGGCCCCGGTGGCGATGCCCTGGATGAAGCGTGCCGTCAGCAGCAGGCCGACGTTGCCCGCGGTGAGGAACAGGACCATCGAGACCGCTTCGAGGGCGATCGCGGAGAGCAGGACCGGACGGCGGCCGAGGTGGTCGGAGAGGGCGCCGAGGATGAGCAGCGCCCCGATCATGCCGAGCACGTAGACGGCGAAGACCGTGGTAAGGGTGGTGGCGGAGAAGTGCCATTCCTGCTGGTAGACGACATAGAGCGGGGAGGGCGCGCTGGAGGCGGCCATGAACAGCACGAAGACGACCGCGAGGGAGGCGAAGGCGACGGGACGGCTCAGCCGTCGTCGCCTCTCCTTCGGTGGCGCCACCCGGTCGGTGGGCGGCAGGGAGGGCTGGAGCTGGGACGGGGCGGGACCGGACACGACGCGACTCCAAAAGCAGTGATCGATGCGTTTAGGACGTTACCACTAACGCAGCGATCGGTGCGATAATTTCCCCATGGCTGACTTGTTGACCCAGGTACGTCCCGGCGGCCGCTCCGCGAAGGTGCGGGCGGCCGTCCATCGCGCCGTCGCAGAACTCCTCGCCGAGGAGGAAGCGGAGACACTGACCCTGCCTGCCGTGGCCGCGCGCGCCGGCGTGCACCCCACCACCCTGTACCGGCGCTGGGGGTCCACCGCCCAGCTACTCAACGACGTCGCCACCAGCCGCTTCACCGACGACCTGGTCGTCCCCGACTCCGGCTCCCTCGCCGGCGACCTCCAGCGCTGGCTCGCCGACGTGGCCACCGACGTTGCCGACCCGGACACGCTTGCCCTCATGCGGGCGACGATCGGCTCCGGCCCGGCAGGCGGCTGCGCCTGCGTCGAGGACCGCCACCGCCAGCTCGGCGCGATCATCCGGCGCGAACAGGACCGCGGGGGGACGGCACTCGACGTGGAGACCGCGGCGGACTTCCTCCTCGGCCCGCTCTACTATCGCGCCATTTTCACCCCCGAGCCAGCCTCCGCCGACTGGGCCCGCACACTGGTGTCCACCTATCTGGCGACGCTCCGGACGCCCTGAGCCGCACACGGATCGCGGGGGCGCGGCGTGGCACACGCACATGCGTCTCGCCTGGGCGGCCCCTTCGGTATGAGGCGCAGCACCCCCTGGACAGTGAGCCTCCGTCTTGATCGTCTGGCTCCGGTGACGCTCAGAGGAGGGCTTGTTGGTGTGCGGGGTGGTCGCTGGTTCGCTGAGTGGACGTTAAGTCCGTTTCTGGTAGCGGCCTCGTCCGGGTTGAGTGAGGAAGCCTTGTCGGACGAGGCGTCCGAGGCGGCTGCGGGTGACGTTGACGGTCGCCTCGTCGGTGGGCATGCCGAGGAGTTCGTGCAGCTCGCGGGCTCGGAATGCCCGGCCGGGGTGCTGGTTGAAGGCGTTCACGATGGCCTGGTAGGCGGTGTTCGTCTCGGGCGGATCGGGCTCGGTCCCGGGCGGGATGCGTTCGACGATGATCTTCCGGGTGGTGGCCAGGTCTGCGAGTCGTGCTTCGGTCTCGGCCAGGGCGGCAGTCAAGTGGTCGATCTGGTCGCGTAGTTCAGCGGCCCGGGCCGTGGTTTCGTCGTGCTGGCCCTGGAGGTCTGCCAGGAGCTCGCTGATGTTCACGCGGCCAGCCCGAGGGTGTCGCGCCAGGTGGGGGGCGGGTGTGGTGAGGCGGCGGGCCATGTTCGCGATGGAAGCCCAGTAGACGCGCGAGGCGGAGGTGTCGGGGCGGTGGTCGTACTCGCGGGCGAGGCGGCGGTGCAGCATCAACGTGCCGTTAACCTGCTCCACGATCCATCTCTTCGGTTGCAGGACGAAGCCTTTGCCCTGGTCTGCGGGGTTGCGGCGGACGACCTCGACGTCGATGTCCAGCAGGGCGCCGTGGATGAGAACCTCGTCCTTGAAGCCCCGGTCCACCAGGGCCTTCTCCAGACGCATCCCGCACCGCTCGGCCACCTGATCGAGCAGGGCGGTGCCGGCGGCGATGTCATGGGCAGAGGCGGTCAGCACTACGACGCCGATGATCAGCCCCAGAACGTCGACGGCCAGTCCCCGCTTGCGCCCCGACACCTTCTTGTTGGCGTCCAGTCCCGTCGTGGTCTTCGGGACACCCGCGGCCGCGCGGACGGACTGGGTGTCGGTGATCACCAGGGACGGGTCCTCTCATCGCCGGGCTCTCTCCCGCACCTGGCAGCGCAGGAGTTCCTGGATCCGCTGGTCGAGCCCGTCCTCGCGCCACAGGCCGAAGTAGTAGAACACCGCCGACCAGGCCGGGAAGTCATGAGGCAGATAGCGCCACTGGCAGCCCGTCCGGTTCTGATAGAAGATCGCGTTCACTATCTTCCTCAGATCGCAGGACCCGGGATCTCCGGTCGCTGACCGCGCCACCCTCTCCTGCTTCCAGGCCGTGATCATCGGCTCGATCAACGCCCACTGCTCGTCCGCTAAGACGTCATCTCATTTGGTTGGGTAGGCTGCCAGTCGTGGCGGGGATCGTTGAGCGGCTGATGCCGGATGAGTTGTTGGAGTTGTTCCAGCGGGTGGTGCCGGAGGCGCCATCGCGGCCTCAGGGCGGTGGTCGGCGTCGGCACGGCGACCGCGAAGTCCTGACCGCGATCGTCTTCGTGGCGAGCTCAGGCTGCACGTGGCAGCAGTTGCCCACCGCGTCGTTCGGGCCGTCCGGCGCGACGGCTCACCGTCGCTTCACCGAGTGGACGAAGGCCCGCGTGTGGGCCAAACTCCACCGCCTGGTCCTCGACGAGCTCGGCTCGCGCGGCGAGCTGGACTGGTCCCGTTGCGCGATCGACTCCGTGAACATGCGGGCCCTGAAAAG
>NZ_JBIRXG010000061.1:0-24050 GCF_044388685.1 Streptomyces sp. NPDC020192
CGCTGGAACAACTCCCACAACTCGTCCGGCACCAGCCGCTCAACGATTCCCACGCCAACAGGCTACCGAACACGCCAAATGAGATGACCTCTTAGTGGCGGGCCGGGGGTCGCCCCTCCCGGGCGCACGGGTTCGCGCGGCCCGCCCCGACGCGGGCGGTGCACGGCCACCCGGTACGCCTGCCCCTTTCACGGGCTCGAAGCCACTGTACGCCGCGGCGCCGTCGGCCCTAACGGGGAACGCCACGCCGAGAACTCTCAATTCCGAGAGCACGCAGGCGGAATTCGCCAATTATGGCCAGTTACGAAACGGGGCCTACAGACAGTCAGGACACGCCATAGCTTCAGCATCGACGGTCCCTAGGGCGTCGTCTACCTTCCGCGCGACCAAGGAAGGAGGTGAGTCATGCCCGAATGGAGGGAACCGCCGGACTGGGGCTTCCTGTGCTTCGTAGTCGCCCTACTCCAGCTGTGTGTGCAGCTGGCCAGCGCAGGTCACGCCTAGCCCGGCGGTAGCACGTCAGCGGGGCTGCGGGCTGACCACGGTCGGCTCCAGCCCCGCCTTCACGATGTATCTACCCCACCCTAACGAATCCATAGATGCGTTGGACGTGACACGACATTAGCGCCTCGCCAATTAGTTTGCGACTTAGTTGGCAATTAACCTCGATCTTTCTTGACGGTCCGCCGACGGAGTCGGTGGACCGTTTTCGTGCCGTGGGCTGAGCCTGCGCAGGCCGAAGACCCGAGTGCCGCCTCGGGATGGCGCCGGATTCCACTGCTCCGGGTGTTGAGGTGCTGTCGAAGAGATGGGGAATCTGCTGGTCAGCCAGGGTCGGGCAGTTGGGTGAGCCGGTCGAGGGCTGTGGTGATGTGACCGGTCCAGGGCCAGTGCCGGGCCAGGCGGAGGATCCGCCGCCGGCCGGTGGTCACGAGCTGTCCGGCCGCGGTGAACAGGCGCAGCCGCAGTCGGCGGGGCTCCCAGCACCTGGCCTTGCCCGTCAGTGCGAGCATCGGTATCCAGGCCAGCAGGTCGAGAGCGATCTGCACGATCTCCAGCCAGATCCGGTTCTGGGCGTGCGGTGCAGGGGCAGGTTGCGCAGGCCGGTGGCCCGGGCGGCGCGGATGCGCTCCTCGGCCCGGGCCCGCAGTCGGTGGCGGAGTTCGAGCTCGGCGATCGGCCGCCCCACGGTGTTGGTGGCAAAACAGGTCAGCCGCATGCCGTCCGCGTCCGTGAGCCTCAACTGAGCCCCGGGGTGTGGTCGTTTTTTCCTGACGATCAGCCGTATGCCCTGCGGCCATCCGCCCAGAACGTCGCCGGTGAGTTCGGCGACCCAGGCGCCGTCACGGATCTCGCCGTCCGCCTCGACAGCCGCCGTCCAGGCCGATGCCGGAACGCTCAGCACATGCCGATGGACCTGCTCGGTGATCACCATGCCGACCGAGTAGGACAGCCACCGTCCCCGCCGGGCGAGCCAGGCGACGAAGTCGTGGGTGCCGCCCGCGGAGTCGGTCCGGATCAGGGTCCGGCGTCCGCGCCGGTACTTCTTCGGCAGCTGGGCCAAAGCCAGTCGGGCGGCGGTGATGTGGTCGGCGGCCGTGTTCGAGCCCGCGTTCCCCGGCCTGAGCAGGGCCGCCACCGGCTCACCCGTGCCGCCCGGTCCGTGGTCGACGAACCCCATCAGCGGGTGGTGACCGTAGGTCCTCTTCCACGTGGGCGCGGCGTCCTCCTTGTCCGAGTGCGCGATCACCAGCACCCCGTCGAGATCCACGGTCACCGTCCCGCCCGCGTCAGGCGCTTTCCGGTCGGCCAACCGCCAGACATAGCGGCGGACTTCAGCCCGCGCGGCACGGATGGCCCGCAGGGCCTTCTCCCCGGAGGCGGCAAGGGTGTCGATGAGGCGGGAGACCGTCGGGTCGGAGGCCACCGGCCCGAACACACTTGGCTCGGCCCGCAGCATGGCGACATCCGCGAGGCAGTCGCCGCCCAGCGCGACGGCTAGGGCCACGTCCAGCAGGATCTTGCCCGGGTCGTGCACCGCCCGGGCCTTCCGCCACGGCGTCAGCGTCGCTGATATCGCGGTGTCCAGGCCGGCCTTGCGGACGGTCTCGACCAGCAGCACGCCCCCGGCCTGCGAGACCACCGCCCGGCCGCCGCCCTCGATGCGGACACGCGGGTACGACCCGATACGCTTCTTCATCTGGAGATTGCTTCTTTCCCTGCAGCCAACAGGACCCTAGACAAGTCCCATCGTTGCAGGTCAGGAGCACTCTCCGCTTATTTGATCAAGCTTCGGACACCCCACCTCGTGAAAGCGCGAGGTTAGCGCTGACCTGCCAGCGGATTCTGACGAAGCCGGGCCTGCGGTACTCGCTGGAAAAGGCCAGGGCTTCGCTAGGTCGCTGCCCAGTTCCGGACTGCAGGTAGACAGTAAGCCGGTACTGCGGCGCGATGTGCTTGGCGATCAGATCGACCTCGGCGTCGCCGATTTTCTCGTGATCAATTCGCCCGGCGTGGGGATCTCGTCATCGTCCACCGCGAGCGGGCCCGCTCGGGAGACCCGGACGCCACGGCCGGGATTGTCCTGGATGCGTTTGTCGACCACGGCTGCCTCCAGCATGGCGGCCACCATCACCATGCGGTCATGGACCGTGGAGGCCGCCAGCCCTGTACCGTCGGCATACAGGCCCTTGGCGAACTTCTCAAAGTCGCGTCGCGCCAGTCCTGCCAGCGGCTTCTGGCCCAAGCGCGGTACGAGATGGTTTCGGATGAACCCGACATAGTTGCAGTGTGTCGACTCTGCGATGGCCCGGCCATCCAGCCACTCCCGAGCCCAGACCCACAACGGCAGGGCCCCACGCGCAGAATCGAGGGAAAGGACCGCCTTCTTACCGTTCTCGACGCTGACGGCGAAGGCGTCCGCACCGTCCGGGCCCACCCTCCGCGGAAAGGACTTCTCGCGCTGCCGGCGCGGTGCAGTTCGGCGGCGTGGTCCTCCGCCGACCCCACGGCAACGTCGAGCGGCTCCGGGACGTCGATCGGAAAGACGGCACCAAGAAGGGCCGTGTACCTGCGTGGCGGACACCAGACGGCACAGCCGTGCGCACCCGGCCGCGTTCTGCGGGTCCGACGTCATCGACGCGGCCCGGCTGCTGCGGCCAGTCAAGTGGCGGGCCATGCCCGCCGGCTTCCCGCCGCCGAGCAGCAGGCCACAACCAAGATCAATAGGTAGGCGCAATAGCGGGCTATAGATCCGATGTATAGCGGCCCCACTCATCGAATGGATGACCTTTCAGGTCCAACATACCGCCTGCAACATCCCCTGTCCTCTCTCGGCTTGGGCGGGTATCGCCTCAACTGTAGACGCGACCCTCGCGATTCCCCTATAAATCCATCCGATGTCTTCTTGAGGATGAAGCGGAACACGGCCGCCGTGCCGGTGTTCCGCTCCAAGCGCCCTGCCCTCCCTCCCCCAACCCATGGAGCCGCACCATGTCCTCTGCATCCCTCACCAGACGCTCTCTGATGAAGGCCGCCGCCCTTGCCGGGGGAGTGGCTGCCTTAGGGCTGCTGCAGGTCCTGTGGCCCTCTACCGCGGAGGCGTACAACGTCCCCTCGAAGATGGACTGGTGGTACCAGGCCCGGTTCGGGATGTTTATCCACTTCGGGTCCTACTCGTATCTCGGCCACGGCGAGTGGGCGATGGACTCGGAGCGGTGGAGCAAGGCGAGCTACCAGACCCAGGTCAGCCAGAAGTTCAACCCGAGCCAGTTCAACGCCGCCGCCATCGCCGAACTGGCCAAGAACGCCGGCATGAAGTACCTCGTGATCACCGCCAAGCACCACGAGGGCTACGCGATGTGGGACTCCGACGTGGCGAGCTTCACCGACACCACCGGCGCCAAGCTGTACAACCTGCACGACTACAGCGGCTTCCAGACCGACCTGCTCGGGGGCCTCAAGAGGGAGTGCGAGAGCCGCGGGATCAAGTTCTGCCTGTACTACTCGATCCTCGACTGGAACCATCCGTCACAGGTCGACCGTCATCAGGGCGGTCTCACCACGATGTCCTCGCAGGCCGCCCGCACCGCCTACATCGCCGACATGAAGGCGCAGCTCCAGGAACTGCTGGACCGCTACGACCCGGCACTGCTGTGGTTCGACGGCGACTGGTCCGGCGAGCCTTCCAGCCCAACCCTGGAGGACTGGTGGCTGAAATCGGACGGCATCGACCTCTACAACTGGCTGATCGCCCGCAAGCCCGGCCTCATCGTCAACGAACGGGTCAAGCGGGACCTCGGGCTAGGCGACTACACGGTCGCGGAGTTCGGGATACCCGCCCAGCCGATGGACCGGCAGTGGGAGAAGTGCGCCACCATGAACGGCTCCTGGGGCTACAACTCGGGCCTTGAGAACCGCTACAGATCCTTGAAGGACATCGTCCGAGAACTCGTCACGGTGGTCTCCCGGGACGGCAACTACCTGCTGAACATCGGCCCCACGGGCGAGGGCCTGGTCACCGCCGGAACGGAGACCGTCCTCAACGGCCTGGCCTCATGGATGTCGACGTACAGCGACAGCATCCACGGAACCAGCGGCAGCCCGTTCGCCACCGAACCGGCGTGGGGGAAGGTCACCAAGAAGAACGGCAAACTCTTCGCCCACGTCTTCACCTGGCCCACGAACGGCCAGCTGCAGATCCCGGCGCCCGACAACACGATCCGCCGCGTCTATCTGCTGAACAACCCCTCGGCCTCGCTCTCGTACACCGTCAGCGGCGGCACCATCAACGTCACCGTGCCGACCACCGCGCCGGACACCAACGTCTCCGTGGTGTGCGTCGAGGTCCAGGGCATGCCCATCAGGGTCTCACCGGCTGTGTTCCAAAACGTCAACTACCAAGGCACCAGCGCCGTTCTGCCGCTGGGCAGCTACACCTCCTCCCAGCTGTCCGCCGCCGGCCTGGGGCCCGCCATGGCCTCCTCCATCCTGGTACCAGACGGTTACCAGATGACGGGCTACTCCGGTGACAACTTCACCGGCACCGCCTGGACGTTCACCTCGAACACCCCCGATCTCGTGGCGACCGGCAACAATGACGCGATCAGATCACTCAAGGTGACGTTCAGGCCCGACAAGTACTTCCGCCTGACCAATGTCACCAGCCGCTTGGCGCTGGACAGCGGCGGCAATGTCGCCAGCGGCTCGAACCTGAAGCAGTGGCAGCCGATAAACAACTCCAATCTCCAGTGGCAGGCAATCGAACTCGGCAACGGCTACTACAAGCTCGTCAACCGCACCAACGGCATGGTCGCCGACGGCTGGGGCTCCACCATCAACGGCGACCCTGCCCGGCAGAAGGCCTGGGACGGCAGCGACACGCAGCAGTGGCGGATCACCCACCGCGGCCAGGGCCAGTACTCGATCGCCAACCGCAGCACGGGACTGGTCCTCGACAGCGGCGGAAGAGTCGCCTCAGGGTCCGTGACCAAGCAGTGGACGTGGCAGCAGAGCACCAACTTGCTGTGGACGTTCAGCCCGGTCGCCTGACCGGCACCACCCCGGTGGCCCACCTTCCCACCCGGTCGGGGCTGCGGCACACGACCGGGCGGGAAGCGTCGCAGGACGGCAAGCCGGTTCCCTGCCGAAGAACAGCGGGGGGCACTGGCTCGCGCGCTGCATCTGCGAGTCGAGGAGTTACCGAAGTTGCGGCGCGGCGGCCGCAGGCGGGGGCGGAACGCGGTCGGCACCGGACCGTCCAACCGTGGGAGCCGCACGCCATGGAGGTCGATCCGGCCGTGTTCACCGTCGCACCGGACGCGGGCACGTGGACACAACCCACTGCGCTTGCTCACCTGGAGAGTGCATCTTTCCTTGCAGCTGACAGGACCTTTGACAAGTCCCATCGCTGCAGGTCAGTGACACTCTCCACTTATTTGATCAAGCCTTGGACGGGCTCACTTATGAAAGCCCGAGGCTAGTAGCGGGGCGCGTCGGTGACTGAGTGCATCTTCCCTGCGGGTCGCTGAACTGGCCTTTTTGTGATTTTTAGTGATGGGCCGCGACAGCCTTGGCTGGTGTCCTGCGGACTGTGCGCGGACTGCTGTCCCGTTCGGAGGACCGTTGGGACGCTGTACCGTCTCGTTGCGATATCGGCTGGGGAGCATGTGTGGGGGTGCGCCGACCGTCCGGTGATGTCGGGAGCCTGCCGCGCTGACAATTGGGGTGTAGCGGCATGATCAGGGCGTAAGACACTAGCCTCGGGCCATGGTGACGCGCACCCGCCTGTATCACGACGGCATTCTCATCTTGGAGGACTTTCCCGTCAGTGACATCTCCGGGCATCTCACCGATCCGGCGTCGGTGGTGTGGCTGGACCTGTACCGGCCCGGAGCCGCCGAATTCACCACGCTCGGCGACGAGTTCGGTATTCACGAGCTGGCTCTGGAGGATGCCGCACAGCGTGGGCAGCGGCCGAAGCTCGACCGCTATCGCACCCACGAGTTCCTCAGCGCCTATTCCGTCATCGTCAGTCCGGACGGTGCGGAACTGACGTACAGCGAGATCGCCGTGTTCCTCACCAGTCAGGCCATGATCACCGTCCGCAAGGACGACGGTTTCGACATGGAGGACGTCGTCGCCCGCTGGGACGAGAGCCCGGACCTGGCCGGCCATGGCGTCGGATTCCTGCTGCACGGTCTGCTCGGCCATCTCGTGGACGGCCACTTCGCTGCGGTCCAGCAGCTGGACGACAGTATCGAGGAGCTGGAGGGTCTGCTCTTCGCGGCCGGGCGCCGTGAGATCGAAGCCGTGCAGCGCCGGGCTTTCGCGCTCCGCAAATCGCTCGTCCAGTTGCGCCGCGTCGTGCTCCCGATGCGGGAGGTTGTCAATACCCTCATGCGCCCCGGCCTGCGCGTGATCACCGACCCTCTCGTCCCCTATTACCAGGACGTCTACGATCACGTGCTGCGTGCCACCGAATGGACGGAATCACTGCGGGACCTGGTGGCCTCGGTCATGGAGACGAACCTCTCGGTCCAGGCCAATCGCATGAACCTGATCATGAAGAAGGTGACGAGCTGGGCCGCGATCATCGCAGTGCCCACCGCGATCACCGGCTACTACGGCCAGAATCTGCCCTACCCCGGTTTCGGCCGTCAGTCCGGATTCATCACCTCCGCTGCCGTCATCGTGGTTCTGTCCGCCGTGCTGTATCTGACGTTCAAGCGCAAGGACTGGCTCTGACAGGGCGCTCCTCGGGCACCCGGGAGCAGGGCCCGAAGGCAGGAAAATACCTGGTCATCCCGCTTTTTCGGATCGTGAGCGGAGTAGTGTGAAGGCACCGGGAGTTCTTCGCGCACCGGCTCCCCTGCGGGTGCCGTTTCCGGTGATCGACAACGCCGGGCCGTTCACGAGCCCGGGGGCAGGTTCGCGTCATGTCCGTGACCATCGACCGTACGACATCGGCCAGGCGCTCGCCGTCGATACCGGCTCGCCTGTCCCTGACGCCCGCGCCGGGCGGGCTGGACGGCATGTGGTGGCCTCGCTCCCGTGACCTCACCCGCGAGCTGCCACTCTTGACAGCCGCACTGGATGACCTCTGGGGCCGCATTACGGGCGTCACCGTGAACCCGACCTACTGGTCCGTCATCCCGCATTGGGTGTCTGTCGCCGGGCGCACGGTGCATGTGGGCTGGTCCACCGAGGAGCAGGATCCGCACAGACTCACCCTTTTCTCCACCAGTGGCCGCCGGGACGTGCTGGTCATTCCGCCGGAGACCGGTGCGGACGCCGCCGCGCAGCTGATGGCCGACGCCGGCACCGACGCCCTGGCCCAAGAGGAAGCAGCAGACAGGATCGATGCCCAAAGCAGGGAAGAAGCGTGGGAAACCGACGGCGGAGCAGGTCGGCCGTCGTACCTGCCCCGGCCCATCGGCTCGACAGGGCCTTCGGTCGCAGGTCGACGGAGGTGAGAGAACCATGACTGTCATCGCCGTGGCCGTGCTGCTCGTTCTGATCGCCGTCGGGGTTGTTCTGATCCACCGGCTCAACGCTCGGCACGACGAACGGATCGCCGCCTTCCACTACAGCGACGCTCTGCCGGGGATCGGCCGTCGGCCCCGGAGGCACCGCTGGCCGGCGGCGGACGCGACCGTTCCAACCCGTACCACCCCGACAGCGACCGCGGATGACATCGACTTCGGCCCGACCGTGGGCGGTAGAGGAAGGCGCGTCATGGCGATATTGCGAGACCGGAAGACGTACCGCGAGAGGATCATGCGGGCTCTGTACCAAGCCGCCGAGGGCAATCGCCTCCTGGGCGTCGATGGGGCGAAGCTCCGCAACGACCTCGGTATCCCTGAGCAGGACATGGCCGCTGCCTGTATGTATCTGGCGGGCGAAGGCTTGGTCGTCGTGGACTGGGCGAGGGGTAATACGCCCGCGATGGTCACGCTGACCCACCAGGGGATACGGCAGATGGAGACAGAAGAGGAAGGGCGTGGGTGAGCCGCCGCGTCGGCTTCTCGGACCAAAGCGAATCTTCGCAAGGATTGCTCATGCCGGATTGATCCCTTTGGCGTAACGTGGAAAGGGGGTCGGCGCACGCTCACGTGCAATGACCCGGAAGGGCGGCTCCGGCGGTATACGCCGGAGCCGTTGCCTGTCGTTGTAACCGCGCCCTGTGGCGAAGCGCTCGCGCGAGCGTCGTGCGGAGTACGGTGAGGTGACAGGGGTACTACGTAGGGTCGGTCGAACGCCCTGCGTCGCATTGCTCTCTGCGGAGGGGCGGACTCCATGGCTGACTCAGACACCCCCGACCTCCCCAGGCTTCTGCCGGACGCCATCCACCGGTCGGTGAAACCAGGAACGGCCCTGCTGAGGCTGGAGACGACACACGCACGCGAGGGAATCCTGGACGGCGCATGGTGGCCGCGGTCCCGGGACATAGTTGCCGAGCTACCCTCACTGATCACCGCGTTGACCGAGCATCTCGGACCTGTCATCCGAGTCGGTCTGGACGGCAGTGCATGGGACGAACTGCCGACCCGGGTGATGGTCGACGACCGAGTCGTGCACATCGATTCCTTCCCGGTCGGTGACGACACCGTCCTCATTACCCGAGGCGACCGGGACCATTTCTCGCTGTTGCTAGTCCCACCGGATACGTCACCCGACGCGGCACGCGCCGCGATGGCCAGGGCTGTACGGGCCGACAACGTCACCGAGGCCAACCAGATCCTCATCGACACGGGCAGCGACACGCCGTCTACGCCGGCCTGACACGTCCGTCGCAGATCGACTCCTCGCCGGCCTGGACGCTAGATGCGGGCGAACTTCTGCGTTTGCTGGGCGAATTCCTGGGCCATGGCGGCGCTGACCGTGGGCTTGGTGTCGCGGATCGTGTCCAGGTAGTCGTCGGTGGTGGGGGCGGCCCGGGTTCCGGTGTCGACGGTGCGCTCGAACTGGGCCTGGGAGACGGTGCGCGCCGCGTGGGCGATGTCGGCGGGGGTGAACCCCTCGCTGGCGGACGCGAGCACCGCGCTGTCAGCTCGCGCGCCCGCTCGGGCCAGGTAGCTCTCCCACAGCGCGGTCCTGGCGGTGTGGTCGGGAGGGCCGATCGGCAGCACGTAGTCGAAGCGGCCGTGCCGCAGAAAGGCGGAGTCGAGCGTGGTCACGTTGTTCGTGGCGCAGACGAGGAGCCGCCCGTCCTGGCTTCGGAACCGGACGATCGCCTTGAGCAGTTCGTTGACGACGCCGACCGCGGTCGCGTCCGCGCCGCCGCGTTCGCCGGCGACCTCCTCGACCTCGTCGATGAAGACCAGGACGTGGTCGAGCCGGGCGATCTCGCCGAAGCGTCGGCTAAGCCCGGTCGCCAGGCCGTACTCGGCGGCCAGACGGGCGGGGAACAGTTCGAGGAAGGGCCATCCCAGGCGGCTGGCGATCGCGTGCGCGAACGTGCTCTTGCCGGTCCCGGGCGGGCCGAACTGCATCACCGCCCGCGGCAGCTCGACTCCCTGCTGTGCGGCCAGTTCGGGATGGGCCAGCGGCAGGACGAGACGCCGCTCGATGAGCCGCTTCTCCCGTTGCATGCCCGCGACCTTCTGCCACAGTCCCCCCGGCGGCAGCTCCGCTCCGAGCGAGGACAGCGTGCCGACGGACTGTGGGGTCACCGGCCGGCGCTTTTCGAAGAACACCAGCCCGGGGCGGGCGCCGAAGTCGCAGTTGTGCAGGGCGGTGGCACCGGTCTCGCCCTCGGGCAGGACGGCGTGCACCGCCCGGACGCCGTCGGCGAAGAGCGGTTGCTCGAGGGCGGTGATCAGGGCACTGCCCAGTCCGCGCTGTCGCCAGCCGGGCGCCATGCAGATGCGCAGGATCCATGCCCGGTCGCCCTCCACCCTGCTCACCGCGGCGCCGATCAGCACGTCCTCGGCCGTGGCCACCACAGCGGGGTGGCGGGCTTGGAGGGCGGTGACGGCGTCCGAGAGAGGGAAGAGCGGCGGCTCCTCGGTCGTGCCGCTCTCCATGTCGACGCGGACCACCGCTTCGAGATCGTCCGGGGTGTAGTCCCTGACACGCCAACCCGTCATGATCAGCTCCGCGTGTTCGGCCGTACTTCCATCATCAGCCGATGCACGCAGGACGCGCGCGACGGGCGTCGGCCACGAGGCCGTCCCGGTGGCACGGATCGCTCGCCCGCCCCGCGCGGCGGTACGCGGTGACGGTGTGGGCGGGAGTCGGGTCACGCTGCAGGGCCGGGCGCGGCGTCGGCCGGGCTGAGGGACTTGTCGGCGCAGCCGCTGTCGGCCCGTGGCGCCGCCGCGGCGGGTGCAGCGGCCGCGGTTTCCCGGGCGAGGAAGGAGCCGAGCTCGCCGATCGTGCTCATGAGGGGGGCGGGGAAGACGACGGTGGTGTTCTGGTCGACACCGATCTCCACCAGGCTCTGCAGATTGCGCAGTTGAAGCGCCAGCGGGTGGGCCATCATCGTGTCCGAGGCGTCGCCGAGCGCGGCTGCGGCCAGAGACTCGCCCTCGGCGTTGATGATCTTCGCCCGCTTCTCCCGTTCGGCCTCGGCCTGGCGGGCCATGGCACGCTTCATGGTCTCGGGCAGCTGGATGTCCTTGAGCTCGACCAGCGTGACCTGCACACCCCAGTCGACGGTGGTGACGTCGAGGATCTGGCGGATGTCCAGGTTGATACGGTCCGTCTCCGACAGCGTCTCGTCGAGCGTGTGCCGGCCGACGACCTTCCGCAGGGTGGTCTGGGCGATCTGGTTGATCGCCGTGTTGACGTTCTCCACGGCGACGACCGACTTCACGGCGTCGACGACCCGGAAGTAGGCGACCGCCGACACGTCGACGCTCACGTTGTCCCGGGTGATGATGCCCTGGGACTGGATCGGCATGGTGACGACTCGCAGCGACACCCGGTGCAGGACGTCGGCAAACGGGATGATGAACCGCAGCCCCGGGGAGCGTGTTCCGACGAGGCGGCCGAAGCGGAGCAGCACTCCCCTCTCGTACTGCTTGACGACCTTCACGGACAGGGCGAGGGCCAGGATGCCCAGGAGGCCGATCACGACGATGAGAACGATCAGGACTTGCATGTGATGCTCCTCGGAACGAGGACCGCGTGGTGCGGGGACCCGCCGGTCGAAATCCCTACGTGTGGTTGCGTCGGTTCGTGAGGCAGGGCCGAAATGCGTCAGCACGGGCCGCGCCGACGGTCGCCGACGGTCGGTGCGCGGGGCCAGGGACGTCGTCTCGTCACCTGTGGTGAGTGGTCCGATTGCGGCCGCGGCTGCCGTCGCGGTGGTCACGTCGTTCGCCGACGGTCGGCGCATGATCCTTTCCGCGTGCTCGATGTTGAGCCGGTGGATCACGAACGCCGCCGCTGCAATGAGGACCAGGAAGGCGGCGGTCGCAGGACGGTGTTCATGGCGGCTGTCTCACATGCCGATGATCAGGCGGCTGATGCGACCGGTCTGTGCCGGAACAGCCGTGGAGGAGGTGCCGCTCTCGTACCTTGCTGGCTCGTCCGCTTCGAGTGGCCGGTCGGCGGCGGATACGGCGTGCCGGGCCTCGTCCGCAGCGATGAGAGCGCTGGCGGTCAGCGGCGGGCCGTTGTAGTCGGACGCGGCCGCCATCAGGCGCTCCGCCGACGCCGCCCCGGTCTCGGGTGGAATGACCAGCAGATCCCAGCGGCCGGTGCCGTAGGAGAGCAGCAGCAGCAGCTTGTGCGGGTCGATCTCCGGGGTGAACCAACCGACCTTGACGACATGACCGTCCACCGGAATGTCGTGCGGGATGACCGGCCAGTACTTCGGGTTGACGGCGATGCGGGTGATGCGGCCCCACAAGGGGTCCAGCACATCGATCAGTGCGGGCAGCTCGCTCAGCAGGTCCCGGGAGCGGGGCCACCAGGCACCGTCCAGGAGGCCGCGGGACGGGCCGTCGCTCTTCAGCGCGAGACGCGCGGCCGGGGTTGCGATGGGCTCGTGGTGTGGCAGGGGTTGGGGCAAGGTCGCCGACATGATGCGGACCCGTCTCCGGGCCGCCTGTACGGCGACCCGGGTTTCATCTCTCGCCGAGAACGCCCCGGCATGGAAGCCGGTGTGCGAAGGGCCCTCGGTGGTGTCCACGGTACTCCGCACACGCCGGGGCGGCTGTGGAGACGTCTCCGCATTCGGCGAAGCGGCTGTCGATACCTGCGGGAGTCTCGCTGCAGGCCCCAGGGAGTCGTAACCGGACCGGTCTCGGGCACGATGGCTCGGGTGCCCCGGCCCAGCACTACTCGGCTGTGTTACGTGGGACGCGTTCGGTCAGCCCGCCACTCCCGTCTCGGTCCGTCGGGCGTCGGCGAGGAGTATCCTGGTGATTACCGAGAGCATCTCGTACACCGGCTTCCACGCTGACGTCGTTCTCGGCGATTCACGGCAACCGGGCCGGCCGTGACCGGCCCGGGGTTGGGTCCGCATCATGACCGCGACCATTCTCTTGAAGCCCGCGGTCGAAGAGCGGCCCCTTTCTTCGTTGCCGCCCCGACTTGTGCTGGCGCCCGCCGACACCGCCCCAGCCTTGATCGACGGTGCCTGGTGGCCCCGCTCCCGCGACCTGACGGCGGAGCTTCCGGCGCTCATCGAGGTCCTCGACCCGCTGTGGGGGCGGATCACCCGAGTAACGGTGAACCCCACGTTCTGGCCGGTCATCCCACGAAAGTTGCCTGTCCAAGGGCACATGGTGCACGTCGGCTGGTTCGAGGCCGAGCAAGACCCGCACGAACTGCTGCTGCTCTCCTACACCGTCGGCCGCTGGGACCTGCTGGTGATCCCACCGGAGACAGAACCGGCCACCGCGGCCCGGCTGATGGCCACGGCCACCGACCCGTCGCGGAGCCTCACGGCGACCGGCCTGATCGATGAGGCCGAACGCTTCCGGATCGCGGCAGAGGAAGCGGCCGGCTCGGACTCGCTCCGGGAGGCGGTCTGGGACTCCGAAGGCGGTCACGACGCCCGCCGCCCGGCCTCACATGTCTCTGCCGGAGCGGCCATCGACCACGTGCCCACCCCGGCAGAAGGAATGTGAGAGGCATGGAAACCGTCACGACGGTGGGCGTACTCCTGGCGATGATCGCCCTGGGCGTGCTCCTGATGCAGCTCCTTACCGCGCGCGACGGTGATCGCATGTCGACCTTGCCCTCCGGCCGGTCCCGGCGGTGGCGGTTCTGGACGTGGCACCGCACCGAGACGTGAACCCCCTGCACGACAGCTCTGTCCCAGATCCCGATGCGCGTTGCTGTCGGCACAGATGTCTGCGGCAGTGGACTCCGTCCGATCGTCGGCGCATCCCCGAGGTAACCAGCCGGCCCTGCTCCTGGAACGCAGGCTGCTGAACCGGCCGTTCGCCTCTCTGTACGAGAGCACGACCGTGTACCGAGCGCAAGAAGAGCCGGGTGTCCGGCCCTTCGCGCTGCCGGGCCGGTCTCCTGAACCGAGGTGCCATGCCCATTCCACAGCTGACCCTCTACCGGCACGACAGGCACAGCCGCGCGTTGATCACCCTGGCGGGTGAGATCGATCTGACAACGGAGCACGTCGTGCGCGAGTCACTGGGGCAATGCCTGCGCGACGGCATCCGCACCATCGACGTCGACCTGACCACGGTCACCTTCTGCGACGTGACCGGCCTCAACGCCTTCCTCCACGCGTCGTGGGCCACCGGCGTGGCCGGCGGATCCCTGCGCTTGCACTACCCGCCCCCGGCGCTGGCTCGAATCATCGCCCTCACCGGTAACAGCACCCTGCTCCACGGCTATCCGGGCGACCTCCCACCGCGGCCTTCTTCGCCGCCCTTGACGCCCGGAGCGCCAAGTCGGGGGCCCTCTCGCGCACCGAGGGCCACCGCGATCCCTACGCCCGGGAACTGACCGACCTCCGATCCCGACCGACCGCAGCCCGACCCTCACCCCTCACCGCCCGCCCTGAGCGCCGCACGCGGCAACACCTCCCACGACGGCCTGAAGCTCATCGCCGGGCCGACAGCCGCCACCCTTTCGGCTGTGGTGGTGGCTGTCGGCTCACTCCAGGAGAGCGAGGTGGTCGGCGGCGCCCCCGCGCCATTCGATCAGGAAGAGCGTCGCGTCGTCGCTCGTGCGGCCGCCGCGCTGCTGCTTCAGAGCGTGGGAGAGTGCGCGCACCACCGCACGTACTCCCTTCTCCGTGCGTTCGATGCGGTTGACCCAGTCGATGAGCTGCTCCTCGCCGAACTGCTCCTCACCGGCTTCGTGCTCCTCGATCAGGCCGTCGGTGAAGCACAGCACCCGGTCGCCCTGTTGGAGCATCTGCTCACTGACCTCGGGCTCTTCACCACCGAAGCCGACCGGCAGGGTGGTCGGGCCTGCCAGTTGCCGGACGACCTGGTGATTGCGGATCAGCAGCGGGGCAGGATGGCCCGCGTTGACCCACTGCAGGTGGCCCGTGGCGATGTCCAGACGCATCATCTGCGCGGTGACGAAGTGGTCGGGCCCGAACTGCTCCGCAATGGCCCGGTCCATGAACGCATAGATCTCGGACAGGCCGATGTCGGCACGTCTGGCGTGCCGATAGGCCCCGACGGCAACGGTCGCCATCGTGGCGGCGTCCAGTCCGTGACCCATCGCATCGACCATGGCCAGGTGCAGGATGTCCTCGTTGAGGGCGTAGTCGAAGCTGTCGCCTGCGACGCTGTAAGCGGGCTCCAGGATTCCGGCCACCGCTGCCTGCGGGACGGACATCGCCAGCGGCGGCAGCAGAGACCACTGGATCTCCGCGGCCACACTCATCGGCTCGCGGCGCCGGGCGAGGAAGAACTGATCGGTGTAGCTGTGTTTGGTGACCAGCATGTCGGCGACCAGACCAGCGAGCCTGCGCAGTAGCCGCCGGTCGTCGTCATCGACGGTGTCCAGGGTCAGGGCCATCACGCCCACCTGGTCGCTGCCGTCCAGCAACGGCAGATACATCCGGACGCCGTCGGACTGCGGCACCTCGACAGTGGTCGCCTGCAGGAATGCCCTGCCTGAGGGAGAGTCATCGATCGGCTCAGGCTCGCCGACCGTCAGCCGCCGACCCGGCAGCGGCACCAGCATCAGCTGGCCGTAGTCCTGCAGCAGGATGGAGACGTCGCGGCCACCGACCCTGGCCACCTCTTCCGCAATCAGCGGTGCGATCAGCTGCGGCGGCATCTCATGTGCCCGGTCCAGCAGCACCCCCAGCAGCCGCTCACCGAAACCTTCCGAACGGTCCATCATGCCGTTGTCCGGCCGCCGCTCACTCTGTGCCATCGCCGTGCCCTTGCACCGGTGTCCTCAAAGTCCCGGTCACCGTGTCCCTGCTCACCTCGTGCCGTGCATCCAGCGCCCGCCCCGACACACTCGGGGCCATCCGGCGGTCATGGCCGAACCGCACGGCCCTCTCCCGTGATCCGTACACAGGGCTCCTGACACGACCGTGATCAACCCTTCCAGAGTGACGCGGCCGACCAACCCAAAGTGCCCATTACGCTAAACGCGGCATGTCATACGGCTTCAACCACCTCAACGACCCCACCTGGCTGCGGGAGAGGCTCACCGCCGCCCACGGGAACCAGGCGATGTCCGGATGAGCGGGCCGCTCGTGCTCATCGCGGGGGGCGTTGTTCGCCACGGCCGGAAACGGCGAAGACGAGCTCACCCCGCCACCGAGAACTTCCCTTGGCTCAGGCACCCAGACTTTTCCGACATGCCCCTCCGGTGATCGCGGGAGACAAGAACGACCTGCCGCTGACGGTCCAGGGCGCGGATGCGCCGCCCGCCCAGCCCACGACGCACCCGGAGCCTCCCGGGCCCGGTGACAGGAAGGAGGCGAACCTCAGCCGACTGTGACAGGAGAACACCGACCTGCGCCGAACCCTCGCCACGGTACGAGGAGGTCATCCGGCACCTCGCCCTCGAAAGCGACGCCCTACGCAAGGGCGCCACCGTCGTTCCCCTGCCTGCGCGCAGCCGGCCTTCTCTACCCCTCGTGCTGACCTGGGGACCATGCGGGGCGCTCAGGGTGCGGGCAGCGGTGGCAGAGCGTAGGTGTCACGGTTTGGCGCGCTCCTTGGTCAGTCGGGCGCCTCGGACGAGACGGCCGGCTCGGAGTCGGCCGGCGCGGACCGCTCGATGTCGTCGTTGTCCGTGGCCCAGCTGGCCAGCAGGTTCAGGGCGTCCTGCGAGGGTCAGCGCGTCATAGGATCCGCTGCCCGCCGCCCTTGCCGAAGCCCGAACAGCCGCGCTCAGCCAACTCTCAGTAAGCCTGTCGAGCTGAACACAAGGACTTGACAGACATCCCATGAGCTGGCGTGTCAAGTGGGGAGTGAACAGGTTCGGTGGGACCTGGTGGTCGCCTCGCCGGGGCACCGGGGCGCTGTCCCGGCGCCTGGCCCTTGTGCCTCAACGGGATACCACCCGGGTGGGAGTCAGGCATCCAGACGCTCTTTCAACGGCCGCGTGAGAGCGGCCGGTAGTCCAGGTGCTGGGTCAGATGCCGAGGAAGGGGGCGATGGTGGCTGCCGTGGTCGCGCACCGCAGGTAATTCTCGGCGTGATGGAAACGGAAGAGAGCACTGACGGCGGTGGCGTGGTCCAGGGCGATCCCGTCGAAGAACCTGCCCAGCTGGGGTGGGACGGCGACGGGGTCACCGGGGTCGGCGATGTTCACCCAGCGCGTCCCCCCGGGCAGGCCCGCACCCCGCAGCTGCGGGCTGTCGGCGGGCCGGGGTGCGGGGATGAGTCGCTCGAAGACCACGCGGGGCAGCGCCAGCGGCGAGCCCAGCGTGAGGAACAGCTCAGGCCGCAGTTCCGGGTGGGCGTGCAGGGCCTCGTAGGCGACGACCGAACCCAGCGAGTGCGCGACAACGATACGCGGCTGGTGCCGGGCGATCCGCGCCGCGACCTCCTCCCGCGCCGCGATACGTTCCGGGGCGTCTGCGGCGCGCAGGTACGCGGCGACCTCACGGCACAGCAGCCGGATGAAGACCCCCAGCGGCCCCTCCGCCAGGTCGAACCTGCGCGCCATCCACGACGCGAACCCGCGCAGCGGCACCGCGGCATGCCCCTGCGCCACCTCCTCCGGCAGCCCCAGCTCTCGTGCCCACGCGTCGAGGAACTCCTGCGCGCGCGGGTCCTCCAGAAAATCGCCATCCTGCTCGCCCTGGGCCGCCGGCCCGGGGCGGAGCCTGTCCGCGTAATAGGCGAAGTCGACGTCGAGCAAGTCCGGGGAGACACCGAGGCCGACCGCCAGTTCTCGTGCCCAGGCGGCAGCCTTGAGTGCGCGGAGTTCTTCCTTGCGCGTCTCGGGGATTCCGGTGCCGAAACTGTTGTAGATGCCGTGCACGGCGACGACCCGGAACGGCGAAGTAGTCTCACTTGTCAACGAAGTCTCCTGGTCAGGGGTTCAAGGCTGAGAACAGCCACTTCATGGCCGAAGCCGACCACCACCGTGCCACCCTCGGTGACGTCGACAGCTGTCACGGCGTCGGGGAAGTGAAACGTGCTTAGGCAGGTGCCGGTGGTCAGGTCCCACACCCGCAGCGACCGGTCGCGGCTTCCAGTGATGGCGTGCGGGCGTCCCTTGAGCACCGCCACCGCGATCGCGTTCACTCCCCAGGTGTGACCGTCCAGCTCACGGACCAGATCGCCCGTAGCCAGGTCCAACACCCACACGCAGCCGTCGTACCCGCCCGTGACGGCGTGCGGGCGTCCCCCCAGCACCACCACCGCCACCGCACTCAACGCAAGGGTGAAGCCGCTCACATGAAGGACGGGAGTGCCGGTACTCAGGTCCCACACCCACAACTCGCCATCCCACCCGCCGGTGCCGGTGACCGTGATTGCGTGCGGGCGGTCTTCCAGATGTGTCGTCGCTACCGCGTTCACCCCGCCGAAGTGGCCAGCCAACTCGCGGACTTGGGCGCCGGTGGTCAGGTCCCAAACCCACGCCGACCCACTCATCCTGTCGCAGCCGGTGACGGCATGCTGACGTCCCTCTACCGTGGTCACCGCCACCGTGCTCACTATGCCCTCGAAGTCGCCGCCCAGCTCGCGCGAGGTGCCAGTGGTCAGATCCCACACCTGCACCGACGCGTAGCCGGTGACGGCATGCGGGCGGCCTTCCAGCGTTGTCACAGCAACCGCGTTCACCCCGCGGGGGCGGTCCGTCAGGTCGGAGACCGGGGTGCCGGTGATGAGGTCCCATATCCACATCGACCCGTTGTAGCTACCAGTGACGGCGTGCGGGCGTCCCCCAAGCACCGCCACCGCCACCGCATTCACCGTACCGGTGTGGCCGAGCAATCCGCCGGTCTGGGCGCCGGTTGTCAGGTCCCACACCCGCAACGAATCGGAGCTGCCGGTAATCGCGTGCGGGCGACCCCCCAGCCCTACCACCCCAACTACATTCACCGTCGAATCGGTGTCGCCGGGCAATTCGCCGGTCTGGGCGCCGGTTGTCAGGTCCCACACCCGCAACGAATCGGAGCTGCCGGTAATCGCGTGCGGGCGACCCCCCAGCCCTACCACCGCCACGGCGCTTACACTGAGGCCACTGCCTAGCTCGCGGACCGGGGCGCCGGTTGTCAGGTCCCACACCCGCAACGAATCGGAGCCAGCGATGACGGCGTGCGGGCGGCCCTCCAACTCCGCCACCGCCACCGCGTCCACCACGCCAGTGCGACCTGTCAGCTCCCTGACCTTCCCACCGGTCGTCAGATCCCACACCGACACGGGGGCGTCGGAACCGCCCATTACAGCGTGCGGACGTCCCTCCAACTCCGTCACGGCCAACGCGAACACCGCGCCAGTGAGACCTGTCAGCTCCCGGACCTTCTCACCGGTCGTCAGATCCCACACCGACACCGGACCGCGGTGGTTGGTAGTGACAACGTGCGGACGTCCCTCCAACACAGCCGTCGCCATCAGCATCACGCCAGGCGCGAGGTCGGGCAGCTCGCGAACCGGGGCGCCGGTTGTCAGGTCCCACACCGACACCGGACCGTCATAGATAGATATGACGGCATGCGGGCGTCTCTTCCACTCCACCATCGCTATCGAAAGCACCCCGCGGATGTGTTCGGGTAGCTCGCGAGCCTGTGCACCGGTGGTCAAGTCTCGCACCCGCACAGACCCATATCGGCTGGCGACGACAACGTGCGGGCGTCCCTCCAACACCGCCACCGGCACCGCGACCACCCCACCATCAAGGGGTCCCAGGGGAAGAGTACGGCGGAGCGCCAGCGAGACCAGACGTCCTGTCGCCCACTGCACAGTCCAGTCAGCATCGCCGGGTAGCGCCCGCTGCAGGGGCGCGTCACAGAAACGCGCCGCGTCCAACGCAAGGAGCTGCCGGCGCGCGGCGGGTGGCAGGGCGTGGTGGACTCCCCAGGAGACGCGGTAGACAGCAGCATGGAGCGTGGCCTCATCGGATTGGACGTAGGGCAAGGCATCGGCGAGAGCCTGTGGGTCGGCGTGCTGGAGGTAAGCGGCGTCGTCGAGTAGATCGTCGAGGCGTCCTGCATCGACTGCGTGCTGGGCCATGTGCCGAAGGAGGTAGCCAGCAGCGTGCTGCCAGAGCCTGCGGCTAGCCATGTCCCGGGGGACGCATAGCAGAAGTTGCTCAAATAGGCGCTCCGCCGGGGAGACCTGGTCAGCGGGAGGCTTGGTGGGCTGGCGAAGCCAGTCGGCGAGGCTTTCGTGGAAGAGCCGGTAGAGGGTGCTGCCGTCGGTGTCGACGTCGCGGCGCAGGTAGAAGCGTGCCTCCCCATCCAGGAGAGCGTATAGGTCCCGGAGAGAGGGTGGAGGGTCGCCGTCAGCGGTGAAGGCAGCAGCGACGTGAGCGAGTACGTTTTCGGGCATGCCTCGGCCCTGAGCGAAGGCGAGAGCGGTAAGAACCGGGCGCAGGTGGATCCGGTCGGTATGGCGCTGCAGGTCGAGTTCGAGGATGTCGGGCAGGTTGCGGGGCACGGCCAGACCGAGCTGGACGGCGTCTTCGGGGGTGGTGGCAGGCGGGATGGCCAGAAGGTGGTGGACGTAGAGTCCCGCGGTGAGGAACTCGCCCCACTCCAGGGCTTCGGTGTCGTGGTCCGGCCCGCTGGTCGGGGCGTGGGTGGTGAGGGTTTCGGCGAGCGTTTCTGCCAGAGTGGTCCGAGCGGCCCGTAGGGCGCTGCGGGTGTACGGGCCGTCGGCGGTCAGGAGCCGTTTTGCGTAGGCAGCCACGTCCCGGCGGACCTCGTGCCGTGGGATGGCACTCAAGTCCGTGCACGCGCTGGCGGTTCGTGCCATATCGATGAGTTCGTCGAACCGACTGTCCTCACGGGTGGCAACCAGCAGCCGCAGCCGGCCGTCCCCCGTCTGCGCATGTCGAGCGAGCGGGAGCAGCAGGGCGGTGGTTATGTCCTGGGGTTGTAGGGCCTCGTCGAGGGCGTCGATGACGATGGTGACCGGATGGCTGCTGGAAGGCAGCAGGCTCAGCAGGTGCTGGACCGGGTTCCCCGTCGTTTCATGGGATTCTCCGGCCGGTGGGGCCACGCTGTCAGAGCCTGTGATGTGGCGTAGTTGGCGGGCCAGGGAAGCGGTGATCTCTTCGAGTCCGAGGCGCCGAGCGTGGACGGCAGCTATCCGGTTGTTCTCGCCAGGCACGTGGTCGTCGAGTCCAGCCCACAAGGCGCGGGTGTGGCGGCGCAGTGCCGGGTGGGCGGCGCACAGGAGAATTCCGAGAAGCGCGGACTTGCCGACGCCCGCTTTGCCGGTGACCACGCGCAGCCCGGGGGCGGCTGTGTCGTCGTCGAGCCACGTGGTGAGGCTGTCGAGTTGCGTGGTGCGGCCGCTGAAGTAGCCCTCGGCCCAGTCCCGGTCGACCGGTTCGCCACCGCCGGCGCGGCGCATGAAGTGCAGGGGGTCCGCGGCCCAGTCCGCCAAGCGGGCGATCTCCGGGGGCAGGCCCGAGGCCAGTGCCAATCTGCTGCTGCCGGGGATGTGAGAGGGATTGGGGAAGAACGGCAGGTGGGACAGGTCGGCGTGGCCGGGGACGAGGCTGGTCAGGATCGACTGCGGCAGCCCGTTGTCCTGCTCAGCCAGCTCCTTGACAGTGCGGTCGATATCCCGCCAGACCGTGGCGGGCGGGATATACCGCAGCGAGGGGTCGAAGCGGACCTCCAGGTCGCGGTACTTCTCCAGCACCCGTACCAGGGCCTGGCTCAGGCGGTAGCCGAACGCCTGCTTGTCCGGTCCGGTCGCGGCCAGCACCCAGGCCCGGCGGTTGTCCACGTCCATCCGCGAGTGCCAGGCAGTCACCGCGGCCTGCCCGGCGTAGCAGACGTCCAGGACGAACAGTGTCATCGGCCGGTGCCGCCTGGGGTGGTCCTCGATCAGGTCGATCCATCCGCCCACTGGCCGGCCCAGGCGCTCCCCGTCGCTGCCCAGGATGTACAGCTTCTCGCTGCTGCCGTCGGCCAGCTCACCGTGCCCGACGATATGCACGATCAGCACGTCGGCGTCCTCGGCCTCGACCGCAGCCTCGACCAGCTCCCCGTAGTCGGCCTGTCCCTGCGGTGCCGCGGTCGGGCGCCGCGTCGTGTACCGGAACTCCTCCAGGATCTTTGCGACCCTGACGGCATGAACGGGGGCGTCCTCCAGGACGTCCAGGCCGAACCGTGGTGAGTCACCGTCCTCGTTACGCGTCAACGCGATCCCCAGCGACAGCACCACGTGCCGCGGTTCGCCCACGCCCCCCGCCTGCTCCACGCCCGACGCCACCACCCTCCGCCCCCGGCCCCTTGGCAACCTCGATCAGCAGCGCGGTTCGACGATAGACACTCCGTACCTCCGTGGTGGCCAGATCACAGAGATCGGGAAGCGACTGTTCTCATCGAGGACGACTCGGGAGGGCAACGGCACCGGGCCCGGTGCCGGGCTCTTTCAGCACACTGGCCGAGGGCCTTCCATGAGGTGGGGTCAGGCAGCGAGTGCGTGGGCCCGGTGGGACCAGGCGGTCGCCTCGTCGTACGGTGTGCCGGCTTTCAGGCAGCCGTGCAGGATGCCGACGAGCCGGTTGGCGAGCTGGCGCAGGGCGGCGTTGAATTCGACGCCGCGGGCTCGTTGCTTTTCGTAGTAGGCCCTGGCGCCGGGGGAGATCCGAAGTGCGGAGAAGGCTTGGGCGATCAGGGCGTCGATGAGCCGGTCGTTGCGGACGTACCGGGCGGTCACGACCTTCTTTCTGCCGGAGGCGCGGGTGATCGGGCTGGTTCCGGCGTAGTTCTTGCGGGCCTTGGCGCTGGCGTAGCGGTGCGGGTCGTCGCCGAACTCTGCGAGGACGCGGGCGCTGAGCATCGGGCCCAGTCCGGGCTGGGAGCGGATGATCTCAGCGTCGGGGTGGCGGTCGAGGTAGGCCTCGACCTGCCCGTGCAGGAAGTTGACCTGCTCGTTCAAGGCGACCAGCAGCGCGACAAGAGCACGCACCGAGTCGGCGTAGGCCGCGGTCACGGCGGCGGGCTGCCCCAGGTGCCTGGCGCGCAGTATTGCCTGGATCCTGGTGGCCTTGTCGGCGATGTTGCGCCGGCGGGCGCGCTTGAGGGCCGCACTGATCTGCGTGGTCGTCAGTTTAGCTGCGGCCGCCGGATCAGGTGCCTTGGCCAGCAGCTCCAGGACGTCAGGCGCGTCCAGGTCCTCGAACGCCTCCAGCGCGGCGGGGAAGTAGTCGAGCAGAGCGTGCCGCAGCCGCTGCGTGGTGCGGGTCCGTTCCCAGATCAGGGTCTTGTGGATGCGCGTCACCACCTTGACCGCTTCGGCGTCGGCGGTGTCCCCGGAAACAGGGCGCAGCTGGTGGGAATCGGTGCGCACCATGTCGGCGAGCATGTGCGCGTCGGCCGCGTCACTCTTGGCCCCCGACACCGCCAGGCGTTCCCGGTAGCGCGAGGCCTGCAGCGGGTTGACCGCGTACACCGTGTAGCCAGCGGCGATCAGCGCCTGCACCCACGGACCCCGATCAGTCTCGATCCCGATCACCACCTCGGCCTCGCTGTCCTCTCCGAGCTCGGCACCGATCATCACGTGCAACCGCTCGATCCCCGCCACGCCCTCCGGCAACCGGGCTTTGGACAGCCGGCGGCCCGTGGCGTCCATCAGCTCGACGTCGTGGTGGTCCTGGGCCCAGTCGTCCCCAACGAACAGCAACTCGTCCTCCATCATCGACCTCGACCGGCAGTAGCCCGCAGGAGAACCATCAGCGACCTAATAAGGCTGTGCTCACGCCACAACCGGGCGGGCACGACATCCCATCAGCGATTTCGCTCCTGGCCGACCGGCAGGGGCACGATCTGTCAACAGGACTCGATGTCCAGGGAAAAGAGAGTGCTCACCTGCCGGCGGCTACCGGGCACCGAGTCTGCCGGATGGAGCCTCGGTAGGTCTTAGAGGTCATCTCATTTGGCGTGTTCGGTAGCCTGTTGGCGTGGGAATCGTTGAGCGGCTGGTGCCGGACGAGTTGTGGGAGTTGTTCCAGCG
>NZ_JBIRXG010000062.1:0-23676 GCF_044388685.1 Streptomyces sp. NPDC020192
TGGTGGACCGGCTCGCCATGCTCTGACACACCATCCCGGCGGACACGCGGCCGGGGCCCTCGGACCCCGCCGCCGCCTGCCCACGGCATCGCCTCTGGTCACGCGCGTCGGCACCACGCAGCCGCAGACCGCCGGGGCCCGCCGCCTGAGCGCCGCGTCATGTGCCGGTGCCCTCGTCGTCCTCGTCGAGGTGGACGGTCGCCGGGTCACGCAGTGGGCGCAGGCGCGTGACCTGGCTCAACGCCGTCAACGACCAGGTCGCCGGAGCGGCGCGATGGTCGTGCGCGGCACCCCGCGCGACAGCCTCTACACCCTGGACACCCTGCTGAACCTCGACGGCGGCGTGCGCCGGGAGATGGTGGCGACCGACAACGCGTCGTACTCGGACATGGCGTTCGGCCTGTACAAGATGCTCGGCTTCCGCTTCGCCCCACGCTTCCGCGACCTGGCCGACCAGCGGTTCTGGCGGGCCGAACTGCCCGAGGGCGAGGAGCCGGCCGACGGGTACGGGCTGCTGGAGGACGTGGCCTGCAACAAGGTCAACCTGAAGAAGATCGCCACGCACTGGCCGGACATGCTCCGGGTGGCCGGGTCGCTCATCACCAACCAGGTCCGGGCCTACGACCTGCTGCGGATGTTCGGCCGCGAAGGGCACCCGACCCCGCTGGGGGCCGCGTTCGCCGAGTACGGGCGCATCGACAAGACCATGCACCTGCTCGCCCTGGTCGACCCGGTCGATGACACCTACCGGCGTCTGATGAACCGGCGGCTCACCGTGCAGGAATCCCGCCACTGCCTCGCCCGCGCGATCTGCCAAGGACGAAGACGTCGCCCGCCTCTCCCCGCTCAAGGACCGGCACATCAACTTCCTGGGCCGCTGCCTGTTCAACGTCAAAGCCAGCGGTCCCGGACAGGACAGGGCCGGCGCCGCTTCCGGGACCCGGACGCCTCCGAGGACGACGAGGATTGACGGCTGACACACCCGACCGACCTGGCCGCTCGTTGCGCCCCGCGGGGGGCCTGGCACCCGATTTGTTGTGACGCAGTCGCGGCAGACGTCACAACAAGTCGGGTGCACTCTCCTGGGCGGGATCCTTGGATGCCGGGTGATCTGGACCGCCGGCCGGGGCGGCGGCACGCAGCGCCGCTTCGACCCGGCGGTTGCTGGTCATGGATGCCGTGACGGTCGTCATCGCCAGGAGGAGGCCGGCGGCGGCGTAGAGCGGGGTGCGGATGTCGTAGGTGGTGGCCAGCCAGCCGCCGAGGAAGGCCCCGACGGGGGCGGCGCACATGGCCAGCATGCGGGAGGTGGAGGCGACCCGGCCCATGAGGTGGGCGGGGACGATCGCCTGCCGGAGGGAGGGCCCGAGCACCATCGTGGCGCCCATGCCGGCCCCGCAGACGGCGAGCGCCAGCCCGGCGACGTACGGGTTCGGAGCAGCGGCCAGGCCCAGGATGGCGAGCCCCTCGACGGCGGCTGTGCAGGTCAGTGCGATGCCGGTGCCGAGTCGTCGGCCGAGGTAGGAGGCGATGCCTGCACCGAGCAGGCCGCCGGTGGCCTCCGCCGTGAGGAGCAGGCCGAAGCTGTAGGTGTCGATGCCGAGGCGGTCGTGCGCGAAGAGGGCGAGGACGGTCTCCACAGCGAGGAAGGCGACGTTCCCGACCGCCGGGCGGAGCGCGAGCCCGAGCAGCACCCGGTCCCGGAAGACGTACGAGGCCCCGGCCCGCGCCTGCCGAAGCAGCGACTCGCGGACCTCCGGCACGGGCCGGGGCATGGCGGGCAGCGTACGTACGAGCAGTGCGCAGAGCATGAACGACACCGCGTCGGTGAGCAGCGGAACCGCCCGCCCGAGCGCGAGCAGCGCACTGCCCGCAGGCGGCCCCGCGAAGCCGGACATGGCGGTCTGGGCGCCGCGCAGGCGGGAGTTGGCGCGCTCCAGGAGTGCGGGGTCGCGGCGGAGCAGATCCGGCAGATAGGCCGTGGCGGCCGTGTCGAAGAAGAGTCCGCCGAGGCCGAGCAGGAAGGCGACGGCCGCGAGCAGCGGAATGCTCAGCACGTCGAGGGCGGCCGCCGCCGCGGGTATCGCGAGCAGCACCGCACGTGCCGTGTCCGCGACCCACATCGTGCGCCGGCGGTCCCAGCGGTCCACCAGCGCACCGCCGAGCACCCCGAAGAGCAGCCACGGCAGCGTTCCCGCGGCCGTGACCACGGCCAGCGCCATCGGATCCCGCGTCAACGTCAACGCGAGCAGCGGCAGCGCGGCATGCGTCACCCCGTCACCGAGCGAGGAGATCGTCTGCGCGCTCCACAGCCGTCCGAACCCGGTCGGCAACTTCCGGACGTCTGAGGTCACTTGGCGCCCCCTTCGGCCTGCTCACGCGGTGCCGGGCGGAACAGTGCGAAGACGAGTGACGCGTCCGGCAGCGACGGATCGGACAGCTCCCGGTACTCGTCCGCCAGTGCCTGCAGCCGCGCCCCCAGCTGCGCGAACTGCTCGTCGGTGAGCCGCAGATGCGCCATCTTCACGTGCCGCTGATCCACCGGCGACGCCTCCAGGTCCGCCACCGCATGGCGCATCAGCACGTCCGGCCCTCCCTCGCCCGGATCCGGCAGCGCGATCGACCGCGCGGCCATCGCGTAGTACCGCTCGGTGACGCCCCGCACCTTCCGTGTCCGTACCACCTTCACCAGGCCGGCCCGCTCCAGCAGCCGTACGTGGTAGCTGGAACTCCCCTTCGCAAGGCCCACCCGCTCGGCGATCTGCGTGATCGTCGCGGGTTCGAAGCGGAGCGCGGCCATGATCCGGTGGCGCGTGAGATTGGAGACGGCGCGCAGCTGCTCGTCCGTGGTGACGTGAAACGTCTCGGGAAGATCATCGGTAGGCATACGAGCAATGGTCAACGATTCTTGACCATTGCGCAAGGGGATTTCGCGCGGGCTCCCAGAATCTGCTGTCCGGCGCGGAGACCTCGGGCGTTCAAGAACCCCGGACCGCCGTTTTCTGACACGATCCGGGGCCATGACGACCACTCAGGAGTCAGCGCACGGCGCGGACGCGCTCGTTGCCGAGCCGCTCGTGTGCACCGAGGTCAAAATCGGGTACGCCCGGGTGTCGACCGGGGGGCAGGAACTGGAGCGGCAGCTCGACGCGCTCACCGCCGCCGGGTGCCGGAAGATCTTCGCGGACATGAAGTCCGGGAAGGACGCGCTCCGTCCCGAGCTGAAGGCGTGCCACGCGTTCCTCGACGCGGGCGACACGCTTGTCGTCCCTCGCTCGACCGCTACGGCCGCAGCCTCCAAGACCTCATCAACATGGTCGCCGAGCTGCGCGAACGCGGCATCGGCTTCACCTCGCTGCACGAGAACCTGGACACCACCACCCCCGGCGGTCGACTCGTCTTCCACGTCTTCGCCGCGCTCGCGGAGTTCGTTCGCGAACTCGTCGTCATCGGCACCAAGGAGGGTCTCGTCATCGCCCGCGCCCGCGGCCGGGTCGGCGGACGCCCCGGCGTCGCCACCGAGGAGATCATCCGGGCCGCCCGTGACCTGCTGCCCGACCCGGGCCGCTCGATCACCTCGATCGCCGAACTGCTCGGCGTCTCGCCGGGCACGCTCTACAACCACATCCCGGACCTGCGCGAGCTGCGCGCCGGCGCAGTGCCCCGCCAGTCCGCCCGCCCTTCGGGCGCGACGGCCGTTTGTTCACAGGCTCTGAGCTGAACCGCTGACGGGGTGGTTCCGGAATACGCCAGAGACCTGCCTTCTGCCAGCGGCAGAACACCGGCCCGACCGGGCTCGACGATCACTACAGTCCAGGCTCATGACGACGGTTACAACGCGCACGATCGAATACGCGGCCGACGGCCTGACGATGATCGGGCATCTCGCGCTCCCGGCCGGTGTCGACCGCCGGCCCGTGGTCTTGGTCGGCCCCGAGGGGGTGGGGCTCAGCGACGTCGAGCGCCGCCGGGCCGATGTGCTCGCCGAGCTGGGATACGTGGCCCTGGCCTTCGACCTCCACGGCGGGCGCTATTTGGGCGACCCTGAGGAGATGTTGGCCCGTTGCATGCCGCTGCTCGCTGACCCCGACCGGATGCGAGGCATCGGCCACGCGGCGCTCGACGTGCTCCGCGCCGAGCCGCGGACCGACCCGGACCGGATCGCCGCCGTCGGCTACGGTACCGGGGGCGCAATCGCGCTGGAACTCGGGCGCGACGGCGTCGACCTGCGCGCGATCGCGACAGTCAACGGACTGACCACGGGCCGACCAGGCGAGACGGCGCGCATTCACTGCCCGGTGTGGGCCGGGGTCGGGTCGGAAGACCCGATCATGCCGCCCGCACAACGGGACGCATTCACTGCCGAGATGCAGGCTGCGGGCGTTGACTGGCGCCTCGTGGTCTACGGCGGCGCCTTGCACGCCTTCCATCACCCGCCGGTCGACCACATCGTGCTTCCTGGGGTCGGTTTTCACCCTCAGCACGCGCAGCGGGCTTGGCGGGACGTCGTCGACCTGCTCGCCGAGTGCCTGCCCATAACGGAGTGATCTGGTCGGCAACCACGATCCCGGACCGCAAACCAAGCCGGTCGACCGGGGCTTTTCGGCAACCCGCGAGCGTGCGTGCCGGACGCCGCTGGGCAGATGGGGGTTTGTTCACAGGCTCTTAGCTTGTTCTCTAACCTCGGTTTCGGCCATGGCGGGGTGGTCGGCGGGCCTGAGCGTGAGCGATCGAATCGGGATGCGCCGATCTGCAAGGCAGTTGCATACTCACCGCATGGCCTTGTTCTCTGGGCGGTTCCGGGATCCGCGCAGCACCGAGTACGACTTCATAAGCTTGATCATTGTGCGGTGTCCTGGTTGTGAGAAAGCCGCTCGTGTCGTTACAGCACCCGAGGACTCTGATCCCGACGGTCGGATCCTGTTCAGGCCGCGACGTCTGGTCTGTCGTGGCTGCGGGCTGTCTCGAGTGTGGAGCGGCCGTCGTGTCGGGCTCTCTGCCGGCACGGCTCACCCCGCGACGGATCCGTACTTCGGCATGCCCTTGTGGCTCCAGGTTGAGACCCGGCACGGGTGGTTGTGGGCGTACAACCTCGAACATCTCGACTTGATCCGTCGTTTCGTCCAGGCATCGCTGCGGGAACGAGCGCCGTGGTATGACACCGGGCAGAAGATGACGTTGGTGGCCCGTCTTCCGGCATGGATCAAGCGGGCGAAGAACCGGGACGAGATCCTGCGTGCCGTCAGCCGCATCCAGGCCTCGCTGGTTGCCGCCTGAACCTGCTCATCGGCGTTCGAACATCACTCGAATTTGATCTCTGGTTGGGCTGTTCAACGGACACGCCGGCGGCCTCCGCGCGATCATGTACTCCGACCAAAGAGGCACTTGACCAGTGCGAAGACCGTAAGGGTGAGTCTGCTGTCTGATGCTGTTCCGGCGGAGGCGTTCGCGAACGCCTCACGCTTTCGGGACGACTTATTCGACTGTCTGACCGCGTGCGGGGACGAACTGTTCGAGCTCGTCGACGCCTTGCTGTGCGCGGACGGTCCGGTGACCTCGCCGGTGGACCTCACGCTGGTGGCCGAACACAGGCGCGGGCATGGCGCGATGTACGAGGCGTTGAACCACGGGAACGTGGACGTATCCCGGCTACGGCAGGTGCTGGCCGGTCTGCAGATGCCGCGGGCCGCCGACGGCCGCCTGGTCCCGGCGGTCGACGTCGGCAACTGGCTCCGCCCCGACGCCCCGACCAGCGCGGACCGCCTGTTCTGCCACGTCTACGGCCGCAGCGGCCGGTCCTCGGACCCGTTCGTGCCCGGCTGGCCGTACTCGTTCGTCGCCGCCCTCGAATCGGGCCGGACGTCCTGGTGTCAGCTCCTGGACGCCGTTCGTCTCGGGCCCGAGGACGACGTCGCCGAGGTCACCGCCACCCAACTCCGCCGTGTGGTCACGGACCTGATGGAGATGGGCCGCTGGCACGTCGGTGACCGCGACATCCTCATCGTCTTCGACGCCGGCTACGACGCCCCGCGCATGGCTCATCTCCTCGACGGCCTCCCGGTCGAGGTACTGGGACGGATGCGCTCCGACCGCGTCATGCGACGGCCCACGCCCTCGCTCAAGGAGTACGCCTCGGCCTATCCCCAGGGCGGGCGACCCCCGAAGCACGGCAAGGAGTTCCGCTTCACCAAGCCCGAGACCTGGGGCGAGCCGGACGCGGCAACCGTGCAGGTCACCGACCGGTACGGCTCCGCCCGCGCGATGTCCTGGGACCGCATCCACCCCCGCCTGACCACCCGCTCCGCGTGGATCGACCACGTCGGCGAACTCCCCATCATCGAAGGCACGCTGATCCGTCTCCAGGTCGACCGCCTGCCCGGCGGAGGTGACCCGCTCCCGCTCTGGCTCTGGTCGTCCGCCACTGGCCTGAACAGCGAGGACGTCGACGTGCGCTGGCAGGCGTTCCTGAGAAGGTTCGACATCGAGCACCTCTTCAGGCTGATGAATCAGACCTTCGGGTGGACCCGTCCGAAGCTGCGAACCCCCGAGGCCGGCGAGCGCTGGACCTGGCTGATCATCGCCGCGCACACCCAGATCCGCCTTCAGCGCGGGGCCGCCGCCGACTTGCGGCGGCCGTGGGAGAAGCCCGCCGAGCTTGGCCGGCTCACCCCGGCCCGAGTCCGCCGGGGGTTTCGGAACCTCCGCCCGCACCTGCGTTGTCCGGCCCGCGCGCCGAATCCCTCAACTCCCGGACTGGGACGGCAACTTGGCTCCAAGAACCGGCGGCCCGCCACCCGCTACGACGTGGCAAGACCGTGAATCGACCCGAGAGCATCATCGAACGAAACCGACTCAGACCATCAAGAACAAGCTTGGGCGGTCACACCAGTAAACCGTTGGCTACAGGCCCGCGATCCAGGGGTGTCCCGGGTGTACGCGGGCGAGTAGCTCGGCCAGGGTCTCGCGCTGAGCCGAGGTCATGCGCGGGAAGGTCGCCTCGAAGTCTGTTTGATCCTTTCGGCGGGCGTGCTTGGCCTTGAACAGCAGGACCAGTTCGGGCGCCAGATACGGGATGCCGTCCTGGGTGTGATGGACGATGTCGCTGTAGGGAAGCCGGATCCTCTCGTCGCGTCGGCAGATCCAGGTGCCGCCTTCGTGCGGTTCGCGGAACACGTCGAGCAGGTAGCTTCCGGTGGCCGGATCGCGGAGCCATGTCTGGTGCACGGCGGCCAGCACCTCCGGTGTGGCGTCCTCCCAGATCCGGCCGCTGCCTACAGTGTCGAAGACGTATCCGGGGAAGCGGTGGCGGACCTCGGGAAAGCTCGCGGCCGGAATCGCGATCTCGATGTCCCCATGAGCGCGCGTCTGCGTGCCGCGGAACAAGTCCAGCGCCCAGCCCGCGGCCACGCACCAGGGCGTGCTGATCCCGGCCAACCGCTGCGCGACCTCACTCGGGGTCCAGCATGATGACCACCTGGCGGGGAGGGCTTCGATCTCGTCGGGTGACAGATCGATGCCGCCGCTGGGTAGTTTCTCGCTCACCGAAGGAATCTATCAGCGGACTCGAAGGGTCCCTGGCCGTAGTCGATGAAGGCGATGAACGAGTCCTGGAGTTGTACGCCGCTGGCGATCACAGCCGGTCACCAGCGGGCTGGGTTCCTCGGGGAACCGGCGACAGTTGAATACGCGAGCCCACCAGTACCGGGGCCGATCGAGGCCGCCAGCGCCGGTCCGTTCGCAGCCTCGCAGTTCATCGGGAGCAATGCCATGGACCCACACGGCGACAACTACGGGCAGCGTTCGCGCGCAGCACCCCCGCCTCGCCGAGCACGTACAGCTGCGAGCAGGCTCGGCAGCTGCACTGCCGGCCGTCACAGGTGGGCGCGACGCTTGAGCGTGGCAAGGTCCCCGTGGAATACGTCCAGGCAGACTTCGGGGCCGATGCCGTCGGCAGTGCCGTCCTCGCTGTACTGCCAGAAGTCCCAGCCCGAGCCGCCGGGCAGCGGCGACGGCTCGGCGGAGCCGGATTTGTAGCGAGCGAGGCGTACCGGGTAGTTCGCCAGGGCCTTGGTGCCGCCGAGACAGTCGTCGACGAAGGACCGTCGTGCGTACAGGGTGGGCGTCTCACCGGTCTCGGCGCGGACCCGGTCCATGAAGTCCGTCACCTGCTGCACGGTCAGGTGGTGCCCATCCTGGACGCACTGCTCCATGTCCAGTTCCGGCGCGAGCTCTCCTGGGTGGGTACCGGTGAATCCGTACTTGTGGATGGTCTTGAGGAAGAACTCCGCCTGACTCGTGCCGGACTCGCTTGCGTCGAGGTAGTGGTAGGCGGTGCGGATCAGGCCGACGGAGGCGGCTCCGGCCAGGTCCCTGCCGAGCCAGGGGTCCTCGTGGTGCTCGCCCTGGGTGGCCTTGATCGAGATGAACTGTTCGTGGGCGGCGAGAGCGGTCCAGTCGAAGGGGCGGCCGCCACGGGTGTCGTGGTTCTGGTGGTAGGTGTCCACCCCGTGTACGGGGTAGGTCCCTGGGTCAGACGCCGTTGCGGGCGCAAGGCCGACGCAGGACAGCAGGAGCGTCAGTATGGCGGCAGCACCGGTGCGACGGGGCTTCGGCATGGTGGCGCCTCCAGGTGGGCGGGTGGCCGGGTGGGTGGGCACACGGGTAACGACGCGGGGCAGCCGAAGGAACGGAAGGCGTGCTGCTGAGCGCTTCCACCCATGCGGGTAGACGGGTGTTGTCCGTTGTCTTTGCAGGTCAGGCAACGGACAACCGGTGGACCGGGGTTCGGCACGTGGCGATGGTGATGACACCGGCGGCATCACGCCGGGTCCACCGAATCCCCTCGCCACAGGAGACAGCTGTGCCCAAGAAGACCTTCCTGCCCACCCTGGTCGCCGCCATCGCACTGCTGGCAACGACCGGCGCGTCGGCCGCCGCAGCCCTTCCCCAGCTCTCCCACCCGCTCTCCCGAGCCGGATCCGCCGTCACGACCGTGATGGAACACGCGGCCGCCCGCTCGGCCGACGCCAGGGACGCCGATGACGCCATCCGCTGGTTCGAGAGCCGCCAGGGAAGCACCGCCTTCGAGGGCCTGTGCGAGCGTGCCGTCCGGCTGGCCTGGGACCGCAACACCCATCACGACACCGCGCTCGGCCACTGGAACAGCGATGACGGTGAGCGTCACGTCGGCGACACCAACCCGCCCAAGGGCGCCTTCGTCTTCTGGCGCACCAGCGACCCCCACGGTCACGTGGGCATCGCCGACGGAGCCGGCGGCTACTGGGCGACCAACGTCCACAGGGCCATCGGGCACTTCACCTCACTCGGTTTCTTCAGCAACTACCTCGGTTGGAAGCCGGGCAACAGCGACTGACCACCCCACGACCCAGACCATCTCTCCCACCCCGAAAGGGAAAACCATGTCGAAGACGATCGTCCGGCTCGCCGCAGCGCTCGCCACAACCGCATGCCTCGCCGCAGCCCCGGCCGCACACGCCATGAACGTCCCGCAGCACGCTGCCGCCCTCGCGCCGACGGCATCCGATCAGGACTGCCCGGACGACACCTTCTGCGTCCACGACGCGCACGGTCACTTCGCCCACTTCCGCGTCGGCTCGAACGACGTGCGCATTCAGCACCTGGAAGGCGGTGCCACCTGGAGCTGGAACCGCACCCAGGCCACGTGGTGCATCTACAACCTGCCCAACCGCGGGGGCCAGAACGCCAAGGTCCGCCCCGGTGGGCAGGGCGGCTCGGGCTTCACCTTCTTCTCCCTGAAGCCCGCCTGGCACGGCTTCTGCGTCTGACCGCACCACGGGATGGCGGGCCGCTGACGATGACCAGCGGCCCGCCACCTTTTCTCCCCATGTCTCGTTGACAGACCGAGCAACGCGGAGTGGACAGTTGATGAGAGCAGCCATGCCCGACGACGGGGACGAGCCACCCCAGACACCTGCCTTCGGCGAAGCCCTCCGAAAGCTTCGGGCCGAGCGGAACATTCCGCTTGGCCGGCTCGCCCAGATGGTGCACTACTCCAAGGGGCACATCAGCCGTGTCGAAAACGGGAAGAAGAACCCCACCCCCGATCTCGCACGCCACTGCGAAGAAGCCCTCGACGCTCACGGACTGCTGCAGCCCCTGGTCCTCCCCTCTCCACGAGAAGCCGAGGACCAGCCGCCGGAGACCGATGGGCCATGTCCGTACCCGGGTCTCGCGGCCTTCCGCGACAGCGACAGCCTCTGGTTCTTCGGCCGCCGCCGGGCGATCGCCGAACTGCTGAATCTGATCGGCGAAACCAGCGAGCCCGTGCTCGTCGTCGGGACATCCGGCGCGGGGAAGACCTCGCTCCTGCACGCCGGCCTCGTCCCCGCAGCTCGACGCGGCGACCTGTGCGCACCGGGCGAACCACCCATGACCGTGATCCGGCTCACCCCGACCACCACCCCTCGAGCCGAACTCCACGCACACTGCGACCAGGCAGACACCCCAACCGGCAGCACGCAGCTACTCGTCGTCGATCAGTTCGAGGAACTCTTCACCCTCTGCACCGATCCCACCGAGCGCACCGACTTCATCAACGAGCTCTGCGCCCTCGCAGCAGCGGGCACCCGCGTCGTCCTCGGCGTCCGCGCCGACTGCTACGCCTTGTGCCTCAACCACCCTCCACTACGCCGGGCCGCCCAGCACGGGCAGCTCGCCCTGGGCGCGATGACCGAGGAGGAACTGCGGGAAGCCATCACCGGACCAGCCAGGGCGGCCGGCCTCGAACTGGAGCCAGGACTGGTCGACCGCCTGCTCGCCGACCTCGGTGCCCCGCACGGCAACGGCGATCCGGGTGCCCTGCCGCTGCTCGCCCACACCCTGCGCGCCGTCTGGCAACAACGGACGGGCCGCACCCTCACTCTCTCCGGCTACGAGCTGATCGGCGGCGTCCACGGTTCCATCGCCGCCAGCGCCGAGCGAGCCTGGACCCGCCTGGCCCACGACCCCGGCACCCAACGCCAAGGCCGCCAGATCCTGCTCCGACTGGTCCACGTCGGTGAGGACACCGACGACTTCCGCCGCCGCGTACTGCGACAACAGCTCCTGGCCAGCGCGCCCGATGCCGATGCCGCTCTGCAGCTCCTGGAGAACTTCGCCGCCGCCCGACTGGTCACCCTCGGACGCGACACGGTCGAAATCACCCACGAGGCACTGCTGCGCGCCTGGCCGCGACTGCGCGGCTGGCTCGACGAGGACCGGGCCGGCCTCCGCATCCACCAGCAACTGGTCAACGACGCCGCGACCTGGTCCGCAAACGACCAGGACCCCTCACTCCTTTACCGAGGCACCCGGCTGGCGGTGACTTCTGAATGGGCGGAAGAACACGGCGACCGCATGGGGCTGGCCCCCGCCTGCACCGACTTCCTCCGCGCCGGTCAGGCAATGCAACAGGCCACTGCGCAGGCCGAGCGCCGCACCGCCCGCCGCCTTCGGCAACTCGTCGCCGCGCTCAGCGCGCTCCTTCTGGTCGCGCTCGTTGCAAGCACCGGATTCTTCGTGCAGCTGCGCCGTGCCGACGCCGAACGGCAAGCCGCCGTCAGCGCCGAACTCGCCGCCCGCTCGGCCGCCCTCGCCGACCGCCAGCCGGCGGCCTCCGCTCTTCTGGCCCTCACCGCGTTCAACCTCGCCCCCACCAGCCAGGCCCGCTCCGCCCTGCTCAGCACCCAGGCGCAGTACTACGCCGGGCATTCCGACTACCCGGGCGCGGCCTTCGGACTCGCCTTCAGCCCCACCCAGCCGTTGGTGGCCGTCACCGGAACCGCCGACGGGGTACGCGTCTACGACGCCCGCACCCACAGGGAAATGCCCGGCTTCGATGGCCCCACCGGGACGCAGTTCGGTCTGGCCTTCAGCCACGACGGCCGGACCGTGGCCACCGCCGGTGGCGACGGCACCGTCCGGCTGTGGGACGTAGCCGGACGACGCCGGCGGGATGTCCTTCGTGCCGACGGCAAGCAGAAGCGCATCCGCAGGCTGGCGTTCAGTCCCGACGACACCACCCTTGCCGCTGTCGGCGACGGGCAGGATGTCGCACTGTGGAAGCCGGCCACCGGCTCGCGGCGCACCCTGAGCGGCCATGGAGGGCGTCAGGTCAACGGCGTCGCCTTCAGCCGCACCGGCCTCCTCGCCACGGCAGGTGACGACGCCACCATCCGCCTGTGGAACCTGAAGGACGGCAGTTCCAAGGTCCTGCGAGGCCATCACAGCACTGCAGAACGTGTCGCCTTCAACCCGCAGGGGACCGTGCTCGCCTCCACGTCCGACGACGGCACGGTGCGCCTGTGGAATCCGGACACCGGTGAGTGCACCGCAGTCCTCACCGGCCACACCGGCCACGTGTACGAGCCGGCCTTCTCCCCTGACGGCACCAGCCTCGCCGCCGGCAGCGACGACAACACCATCCGTGTCTGGGACATCGCCTCCCGGACCACCACCGCCGTACTCGCCGGGCACCTCGACGCCGTCTACGCCCTCCGCTTCAGCCCGGACGGCCGCACCCTCGCCAGCACCGGCTCGGACCACTCCGTGATCTGGTGGAACCTCGGGCAGGCTCTGCTGGCCACCCATCCGTCCAATCCGCAGCAAGCCCTCGCTTACGCACCGCACAGCCACACCCTCGCGACCGCCGGCGTCGACGGCACCATCCGGCTCTGGGACACCGACTCCGGCCGACTGCGCCGAACCCTCTCCGGCCACGACGGCCGGGTCAACGGCCTCGCCATCAGCCCCGACGGAAAGCTGCTCGCCTCGGCGGGGGAGGACAAGACCGTCCGCCTGTGGCGCCTGAAGGACGGCGCCCCACTTCCGCCCCTCCCCGGTCACACAGACCCTGTCCGGACGGTCGCCATCAGCCCGAACGGCCGTCTGCTGGCCTCCGCCGGAGACGACAACACGATTCGGATGTGGCAACTGCCCAACGCGAGACCGCTGCCGGCACTCACCGCACACACCACCACAGTCCGCGCGTTGGCCTTCAGCCCCGACAACAGCACGCTCGTCTCCGGCGACAACTACTCCACCGTGTACGTCTGGGACCTGAAGACGCGTCATCACAGGCAACTGACGGGCACCCGCAGAGAAGTCCTGACGCTGGCGTTCACCCGAGACGGCCACATCCTCGCCGCTGCGGGAAACTCCGCCCAGGTCACCCTCTGGGAGACCCGCCACTACCACCTGATCCGCACCTTGCCCCGGCAGAGCAACACCATCCACGCCATCACCTTCAGCCCCGACGGCTCCGTCGTGGTGGCCGCAGACGAAGACGGCACCATCGAAATCCGCGACACCCGATCCGGCACCCTGGTCGCGACCCTGTCCGGGCACACCGGATCCGTCAACGCCTCGGCCTACGATCCCGCCGAAGCCCACACTCTCGCAACGGCCAGCAGCGACGGCACCGCACGCATCTGGCGCCTCGACCCGGAACACGTGATCAACCAAGACTGCCCGCTCATCACCAGCCTGCTGAACCGGGACACGTGGCAACAGCTCGTCCCTGAGATCCCCTTCAGGAGGATCTGCGGTCATCAGCATCCTGACTGAGAAGCACGCGGGGCGGGCAGACGATGGGGGAGTGGGTCTGCCCGCCCCTGCGTGCGTGTTCGCCCAACGGGGGAAATGAGCGAACATCACGGGACCGCGTTCGCCGGTCCATCGGATACAGCGCACGGGGCGCCGCGGACGTCACACACGCGATCAGGCCTCGGACGGCAAACCTGATGGGCCCATGCTGTTCCTCCGGCAGCCTCCCAGGCCACGGCGGGGGCGGCGGGTGGGGGCTCAGGGGACGAGGACGCGGGCGCGGCAGGCCGAGGGGGTGCCCCATGCGTTGCGGAGGGGCCGGGCTTTACGGATCCACAGGGAGAGGTCCAGCTCCTCGGTGTAGCCGACGGCCCCGTGGAGTTGCAGGGCGGTGCGGGCCGCCGCGTAGGCCGCCTCGCCGGCGGAAACCTTCGCCGCGGCGATCTCCCGGCCCGCGGCCGGATGCGCGGTGGCCAGCGCGAGGGCCGCGGCGTGCAGCAACGGCTGGGCGAACTCCAGGGCGATGAACGTGTCGGCGAGCCGGTGCTTGACCGCCTGGAAGGATCCGATGGCGACCCCGAACTGGGTGCGCTGCCGGGCGTAGTCGACGGTTCGCGCCAGGAGGGCGTGACCCAGCCCGAGGGCCTGGGCGGCCGTGGCCAGGGCCGCGACGTCGGCGGCGTGCACGGCCGCGGCGATCACCTCGGGCCCCCGGGTCAGGACGGTTCCGCCGTGCGGCCGGGCCAGGCGCCGGGCCGGGTCGAGGGACGGCTGGACCGGCCCGTGCCCCTCGGCCACCCGCAGCGAGTCGCCGTCGATGACGAACACGGCGTCGGACGCGTCCGCGTCCAGGGCGTAAGGGCTGCTCACTCCCGGGGCGCACAGTGAGACGACGGCCTTGCCGGAGGCGATCTGCGGCAGCCACGTCCGCGTCACGTCACCGTCGCCCAGGCGGTCGAGGAGGGCGGCCGCGGCCACCGTCTCCACCAGCGGCCCCGGCACCGCGTGGCGGCCCAGCTCGCAGAAGGCGACGGCGAGTTCGACGGGGAGCGGGCCGAGCCCGTCGTGCTGCCCCGGCACCGCGAGGGCGAAGACGCCGGCCTCGGCCAGGCGGGCCCACAGGGCGCGGCCGGGTGCGGTGTCCCCGGCCGCCCAGGCCCGTACGACCGCCGGGGTGCCGGCCGCCTCCAGCAGGCTGTCCAGAGTGCGGCCGAACTCCCGCTGCTCGTCGTCGAGGAGGAACCGCATCACCGGCGTCCCTTCGGCAGGCCGAGCAGCCGCTCGGCGATGATGTCGCGCTGGATCTCGTTGGTCCCGGCGTAGATGGGACCGGCGAGGGAGAAGGTGTGACCCTCGGCCCAACTGCCGTGGGCGGGGGCCTCCTGGGCGCCGTCGGCGAGTTCCCCGTACGGGCCGAGCAGGTCGAGGGCGGTCTCGTGGAGCGCGATGTCCAGCTCCGACCAGAAGACCTTGTTCAGGCTGGACTCCGCGCCGATCGGTCTCCCCGCGGTGATGCGCGAGGCCCCTGCGTAGGTGAACAGCTGGTAGGCGCGGGCGCCGACCACCGCGTCGGCCACCCGGTCGCGCAGTGCGGTGTCGCTGGGGTCGGCCCGGTCGTGCCACAGGGTGGTGAGGCGGTCGGCGGCCGCGGTGAACCGGCCGGGGCTGCGCAGGGTGAGCCCGCGCTCGTTGCCCGCCGTGCTCATCGCCGCCCGCCAGCCCTGTCCGGGCTCGCCGATGACGTCCTCGTCGGGCACGAAGACCTCGTCGAGGAACAGCTCGGCGAAGGCGGGCTTGCCGTCGAGCCGGCCGATGGGCCGTACGGTCACCCCTTCGGCGTCCAGCGGGAACATCAGGTACGTCAGTCCCTGGTGGGGCTTCGGGGTGTCCGGGTCGCTGCGGAAGAGGCCGAAGGCCCGGTCGGCGAACGCGGCCCGCGACGACCAGGTCTTCTGGCCGTTCAGGCGCCAGCCGCCGTCGGTTCGTACGGCGGTGGAGCGCAGGCCGGCGAGGTCCGAGCCGGCTTCCGGTTCGGACCAGGCCTGGGCCCAGATCACCTCGCCGCTCGCCATGGGCGGCAGGATCCGGGCGCGCTGCTCGTCCGTGCCGTGCTCGAAGAGGGTGGGGGCGAGGAGGTTGATGCCGTTCTGGCTGACGCGGCCGGGCGCGGCGGCGGCGTAGTACTCCTCCTCGAAGATCAGCCATTGCAGGATCGAGGCGCCCCGGCCGCCGTACTCCTCGGGCCAGGAGACCACCGACCAGCGGTCGGCGAACAGCGTGCGCTCCCACTCCCGGTGGGCCGCGAAGCCCTCCGCTGTCTCCAGGGAGGGCAGCGGGGTGTCCGGGACGCGAGCGGTGAGCCAGGCGCGGACCTCGGCGCGGAAGGCGTCCTCCGCGGCCGTGAAGTCCAGGTCCATCAGGCCTCCTTCGTCCCGGCCGCCTTCATGGCGCGGACGTCCATGCCGCCGAGGGAGTCCTGGGCGGTCTCGGCGTTGTGGGCGTGGGCGAGGTGGTGCAGTCCGAACACGGAGTCCAGCCCGGCGTGCATTCCCTGAAGATCTTCGGCCTGGTTGACGGCGCGCTTGGTCAGTGCCAGGCCCATGCGGGGCATCCGGGCGATCCGTTCCGCCAACTCCATGGTGCGAACGGCTAGTTCGGCGCGCGGGACGACCCGGTTGACCATCCCGATCTCGTACGCCCGCCGGGCGCTCATCCGGTCGCCGGTGTAGAGGAACTCCTTGGCGATCCGCGGCGGCATCACCCACGGGTGGGCGAAGAACTCGACTCCGGGGATGCCCATCCGCACCACGGGGTCGGCGAAGAAGGCGTCGTCGGAGGCGACGATCAGGTCGCAGACCCAGGCGAGCATCAGCCCGCCCGCGACACACGCGCCCTGCACCGAGGCGATCACGGGCTTGGGCAGCTCGCGCCAGCGGCGGCACATGCCCAGGTAGACCTCGGACTCGCGGGCGAAGCGGCTTTCGGCGCCTGCCTTGTCCGAGTGGTCCCACCACAGCCCGGCCCTGCGGTCGAACGGCAGGTGGGCGTCGCGCTCGGGGGTGCCGATGTCGTGCCCGGCGGAGAAGTGCTCTCCCGCACCGGCGAGGACGACGACCTTGACCTGGTCGTCGTCGGCCGCGCGGTAGAAAGCGCGGTCCAGGGCGTACGTCATCGCGGAGTTCTGGGCGTTGCGGTAGTCGGGCCGGTTCATGGTGACGGTCGCGACCGGGCCCCGCTTCTCGTAGAGCACCGGGCCGTCGGGCGTCGCCTCGGCCTCGTCGCGGGCAGCGGACATCAACCCCTCCTTCCCTAACAAGTGTTTGGTAGGTTAACGTACCGTCATGAGCAGCGTCGAGGAGTTCCGCACGGAGATCCGCGCCTGGCTGCTGGCCAACCTCACCGGCGAGTTCGCGGACCCGCGCGGGCGCGGCGGGCCGGGACGGAAACAGGAGGCCTTTGCCGAACGCCTGGCCTGGGAGCGGCACTTGGCGGCCGCGGGGTGGACCTGCGTCGGGTGGCCGAAGGAGTACGGCGGCCGGGGCGCGCCCCTGGAGCAGCAGGTCGCCTTCCACGAGGAGTACGCGCTCGCGGACGTCCCCGCCCGCGTGAACCACGTCGGCGAGCAGCTCCTCGGACGGGGCGGAGTGGGTGATGACGGGGCAGAAGACCTGGACCTCCCTCGCGCACGAGGGCCTGAGTGGGCCTGGAGACCATCCGGTTCAACGCCCTGCGCATGCTGGAGGGCGGCGCGGCCGGAGCCCGGGCCCCGATGACCGACTGGCAGCGGCTGTTCCTGTTCTCCCGCTCCGACACCGTCTACGCCGGGTCGAACGAGGTCCAGCGGAACATCATCGCCGAGCGTGTCCTCGGCCTGCCCAGGGAGGCCCACCCATGACCGCGCCGAACACTCCGCCGCCGTACGTCCCCGGCCACGGTCTGCTCGCCGGCCGCACCGCCGTCGTCACCGCCGCCGCGGGCGCGGGCATCGGCGGGGCAACGGTCCGGCGGCTGCTGGAGGAGGGCGCCGGTGTCGTCATCTCCGACGCCCACGCCCGCAGGCTCAAGGAGTCCGAGGCCGAGCTGGCCGCCGAGTTCGGCACCGACCGGGTGACCGGGCTGCCCTGCGACGTGACCGACGAGGCCCAGGTCGGCGCGCTGTTCGACCTCGCCGAAGAGCGACACGGTCGGCTCGACATCGTGGTCAACAACGCCGGCCTCGGCGGCACTGCCGACCTCGTCGAGATGAGCGACGAGCAGTGGGGAAAGGTCCTCGACGTCACCTTGAACGGCACCTTCCGCTGCACCCGCGCCGCCCTGCGCCGGATGAAGACGGCAGGCGGCGGAGGCGTCATCGTCAACAACGCCTCGGTGGTCGGCTGGCGCGCACAGAAGGGCCAGGCGCACTACGCCGCCGCCAAGGCCGGAGTCATGGCCCTGACCCGCTGCGCCGCGCTGGAGGCCGCCGAGTACGGCGTACGCGTCAACGCCGTCTCGCCGAGCCTGGCCATGCACCCGCACCTGGCCAAGGTCACCACCCCCGAGCTGCTGGCGGAGCTGACCGCCCGCGAGGCGTTCGGGCGTTACGCCGAGCCGTGGGAGGTGGCCAACGTCATCGTCTTCCTCGCCAGCGGCTACTCCTCGTACCTGACCGGTGAGGTCCTGTCGGTCAGCAGTCAGCACCCGTGAGGCGAGAACGGCCCGGTGCCGAAGAACAGCAGGAAGACCACGGTGCGTCCGTCCCCTGAGCGGCGTGAGGAACTGCTGGTGACCGCCGCCGAGGTGTTTGCCGCGCAGGGTTACAACGCCACCACCGTCCGCAGGATCGCCGACGCCGCGGGGATGCTCGCGGGCAGCCTCTACTACCACTTCGACTCCAAGGAGTCGATGCTCGACGAGATCCTCTCCACCTTTCTGGACGAGCTGTGGGCCCGGTACGACGCCGTGCTCGCTTCCGGGCTCGGCCCACGGGAGACCCTTGAGGCGCTCGTGACCGAGTCCTTCCGGGAGATCGACCGGCACCGGGCCGCCGTCGCCATCTACCAGAAGGAGTCCAAGCACCTGCGGGACCAGCCGCACTTCCACTATCTCGCCGACTCGCAGGCCAGGTTCGAGGAGGCGTGGCTGGGCACCCTGGAGCGCGGGGTGGCCGCCCAGGCCTTCCGCGCCGACCTGGACATCCGGCTCACCTACCGCTTCGTACGCGACACGGTCTGGGTCGCCGCGTCCTGGTACCGGCCGGGCGGACAGCACAGCCCCGAGGAGATCGCCCGCCAGTACCTGTCGATGGTGCTGGAGGGTATCGCCGTCCGTGCATGACACTGGAAACGTCACCGAAGGAGCAGCAGGCATGTCCGAGGCCTACATCGTCGAAGCGGTACGCACCCCGGTCGGCAGGCGGAACGGCGGGCTCGCCGCCGTCCACCCGGCCGACCTCGGCGCCCATGTGCTGAAGGCGCTGATGGAGCGCTCGGGCGTCGACCCGGCCGCCGTCGAGGACGTCGTCCTCGGCTGCCTGGACACCGTCGGGCCGCAGGCCGGTGACATCGCCCGCACCTGCTGGCTCGCCGCGGGGCTGCCGGAGGAGGTACCCGGCGTGACCGTCGACCGCCAGTGCGGCTCCTCCCAGCAGGCCCTGCACTTCGCCGCCCAGGGCGTGCTCTCCGGCACCCAGGACCTGGTGGTCGCGGGCGGCGTGCAGAACATGTCGCAGATCCCCATCGCCTTCGCCAGCCGCAAGGCGGCCGAGCCGCTCGGGCTGACCGAGGGCCCGTACGCCGGCTCCACGGGCTGGCGCGCCCGCTACGGTGACCAGCCGGTCAACCAGTTCCACGGCGCCGAACTCATCGCGGAGAAGTGGCAGATATCCCGCCGCGACATGGAGGAGTTCGCCCTGCGCTCCCACCAGCGGGCCCTGCGCGCCATCGACGAGGGCCGCTTCGACCGCGAACTCGTCCCCTACGGCGACGTCACCACCGACGAAGGCCCCCGCCGCGACACCAGTCTGGAGAAGATGGCGGCCCTCAAACCGCTGGTCGACGGCGGCAGGCTCACCGCCGCCGTCTCCTCCCAGGTCTCCGACGGCGCCTCGGCGATGCTGCTCGCCTCCGAGCGGGCCGTACGCGAGCACGGGCTCACCCCACGCGCCCGCATCCACCACCTGTCCGTACGCGGCGAGGACCCGATCCGGATGCTGTCCGCGCCGATCCCGGCCACGGCCTACGCGATGAAGAAGTCCGGGATGACGCTCGACGGCATCGACCTCGTCGAGATCAACGAGGCCTTCGCCTCCGTGGTGCTGGCGTGGCTGAAGGAGACCGGCGCCGACCCGGAGAAGGTCAACATCAACGGCGGCGCCATCGCCCTCGGACACCCCCTGGGCGCCACCGGCACCAAGCTCATGACCACGCTGCTGCACGAACTGGAGCGCACCGGCGGCCGCTACGGCCTGCAGACCATGTGCGAAGGCGGCGGCCAGGCCAACGTCACCATCATCGAACGCCTCTGACGTACGACCGACGCACGCACGCGGGCCTTGCGGTGTATCAGGAATACGTCAGCACCGGGACGTCGCGCCAGCGCAAGAGGTGGGCCGGGCGCGGCGCCCCGATCCCGCCGACCCGACCGCGCAACGGCACGATCCGGCTCCGTACGGGCGCGAGGGCCACCGCGTCGAGGGGCTCCGGCAGGCCGGCGTCGGCGGCGATCCGGGCGGGCGGCCGGTCCGTCGTCACGTCCCACCTGACAACCGTCCCACCGGAACCGCCGGACAGATCGGATCCTGCGGAGCATGCCGACTCGCCAGGGACCGTGTCTCGCCACCCAGCGCGTCATCCGGCCTCTCCTTCCCGTCGGGTCGATCGGCTCCAGCACCTGGCGGTCGCGGTCCAGCGCGGTCTCGTCGGTGTCCGGCGGCGACCACGGGACCCGGACGGCCACTGTGTCCGGGCCGGTCCAGGTTCGCCAGACGCGCTCCGCGACCACGCCGCGTTCGCGAGGGCCCGGCAGGTGTTCGTGCGGTAGCCACCGAGGTCACGGACGTTGACCGCCCCGTCGAGCGCGATGTGGCGGACGGTCCCCACATCGTTGCCACGGCGGATGCGGGCACCACGCATGAGACCAACTCCAGGAGTTTTCCCTGGGCGGGGCCGTGACCTGTGGAAACGTCGACTGTGGCGCGTCTGGCCTGGGAAATCACCCCTCCGTAGTTCTCACGTGTTCACGGGGTTCCCCGGCCTCATGTGCGCTGGATGCGTGGGCGTTCCAGCGCTTCTCGACCTTGGCCAGGCGCCAGTAGGCGATGGCCACCGCCCACACGATGACGAACAGGCCGGCGATGACGTAGCCGACGTTGTCCAGGTTCAGGCCGGCGATCCAGCCGGTGACGTCGTCGGTCAGGCCGAGCTTGTCGTGCAGGACGCCGACCAGTTCGATCGTGCCGACGAAGAAGGCGACGGCGATGGACAGGCCGGTGATGGTGAGGTTGTAGAAGACCTTGCGGACGGGGTTCGAGAAGGCCCACTGGTAGGCGAAGTTCATGAAGGTGCCGTCGAGTGTGTCGAAGAGGCTCATGCCGGCGGCGAAGAGCAGGGGCAGGCACAGGACCGCGTACCAGGGCAGCCCGGCGGCCGCGCCGTTGCCGGCCAGGGCGAGGAGCAGCACCTCGGTCGAGGTGTCGAAGCCGATTCCGAACAGGAAGCCGAGCGGGAACATCTGGCCCGGCCGGCGGACGGACTTGGTGAGCCGGCCCAGGATGCGGTTCATGAAGCCGCGCGAGTTGAGGTGCGCCTCCAGCTCGGCCTCGTCGTACTGCCCGGCGCGCATGGCCTTGAAGACGCGGGCGATGCCGAACAGCGCCGCGAGGTTGAGGGCGGCGATGAGGTACAGGAAACCGCCGGAGACCGTGGTGCCGACGGTGCCCAGAACTTGGTGGGTCCGGGAGCCGTCGTTCATCAGGGCGCCGGCGAGTTGCGCGCCTCCCGCGACCAGGGCGGCCATGACGACCACCACGCTGGAGTGGCCGAGTGCGAACCAGAAGCCCACCGACACCGGTCGCTTGCCGTCGGCCATGAGCTTGCGGGTGGTGTTGTCGATCGCGGCGATGTGGTCGGCGTCGAAGGCGTGCCGCATACCGAGGGTGTAGGCGGTGATGCCGAGGCCGACCCCGAACGCCTTGCTACCGACCTCATAGTGATGCGGGATCACAAGCACGAAGAGGATCCCGAAGGCCGCCACATGCAGAGCGACGATCACGGTCAGCAGACCCGCGGTTCGGATGGTGTCCTCGCGTCGCCAGCGGAAGGACGTGGTGGCGGCGGTCTCGGGCACGCCTGAGGACACGGTCATTCGGTCACGCTCCAGCACCTCGTGGATCAGCTTCGTGATGCCGTGGCCGGTCTCCTGGCTGACGGGTCGACGCACCCGCCCCTGCCTTCCCGGCCGCGAGGCCAGTGGCAATGCGTGGGGCGGAAACTTCCCGATCACAGTGGCGAGGGCCGCTCCGGACTGAGCCCCCTGAGGGGCCGTCACCGGTCTTCCCGAACACCACGGCCCGTCCACCCTAGAGTGCCGCGGTCAAGGGCTGCAAGGCTGCACAACTATGCAGGTGTGAGCGGGAATGGCGATGGCTGGGATGATGAGGCCATGCATCTCGTCCCCGCGGAACGCGCCGGGCAGCGGACCATCGACGGCCACCGGGTCTGCGATGCCATCGCGGCCGTCGGCGAGCCCGAGCGTGTACGCGCCTGGGCCGATCGGTTCTCCCTGCTCTCCGATCCCGGACGCCTCTCCCTGCTGCTCGCCCTCCACGAGGCCGGTCCCATCGCCGTCTCGGACCTCGCCGTTGCCACCGGTATGCGGGACACCGCGGTCTCCCAGGCGCTCCGCCTCCTGCGCGCCGCGGGCGTCGTCGAGGGCGACAAGGACGGCAGGATCGTGCGCTACCGGCTCGTCGACGGCCCGGTTTCCGCATTGCTGGAACACTGCGCGTCCCACGACACGGGCACCGACGGCACACCGCCCCACTAGATCACTACGCCACGCTCGTTCGGTTGATCACCGGTGCCGGCCGAAGTCGTCGGTCATAACGATCCGGCGGTCGGTCGAGGCGCTCGGGTGATGAACAACTGGGGACAGCCCAGTCGCAGTTGCCGCAGAGGGGCGTCACGGGCTGCAGTCCGTTGGTCTCGGTCATGCTGCTACACCTTCGTGAGTGTGAGGATGCGGCGCGCGGCGGACGGCAGGTGTGCCGCTCGCGTTTCCTCGGCGCTCCCAACGCTTCTTTTTCGCCGGGGCGGCCGGGAACTGAGCGGTGGTCGGGTGTGACTCGTAGAGAGAGCGGGTGCATCGGGTGGTTCGCGGGCGGTGGTGCGCATGCGTGGGCGAGCGCGGAGATCGTGCGGCCGCGTGGCAGCATCTGATGCCGTGAAGGTGTCCCTGGTGGTGCGAAGCGTGCGCGCGGCGGTGTTCGCCCTGCTGTGCGTGCTGCTCGCCGCCGGGGGACATGCGCTGGCCACGGGTGCGGCACCGCCGGTGTGGGTGCAGGTCGCCGCGGTCGTGCCGGTCTTCGTGGTCGGCTGTGTACTGGGCGGCCGGGAGCGGTCACTGGGTGGGATCGGTGCCGCGATGCTCGGACGGTGACTTGACTGCAGGCATGGCGCAACTAGTTCCCCCTGAGAACCGCCGACGAATCGAATCGAGGCGGATCGTGCTGTGCGTGTGCGCCGCGTCTTCGGACGTTTTCGTGACTGATCGCCTGTGCGAAGCGCGGCTACCCAGGATCGTGGCTCACTACGTGTGGCGCCACAAGCACTGAGCGTTTTCCAACCTCACGCTGACGCATGGTGAAGGACCAGGACGGCTTTCACGACGTCGGTGATCGGTTGGTGCTGCAGCGAAGTTTCCGCAGGAGGCGCCAGCCTTCGAGGGTGGCCATCGCCTGCTCGCCGACACAGCGGATCTTGGCGTGTGGTGTTGTGGCGGCGCTTCCATCGCTTCAGACGGCGGCCTCGAAACGGCACCCGACAAGGTCGCCGGCGCCTTGATACGCCCTATCGGCCCAGCACCTGAGCCCCGCATCGGCGAGGGCTTCGATGATCCCGTGTTGTCGTGCGGCGG
>NZ_JBIRXG010000063.1:0-23021 GCF_044388685.1 Streptomyces sp. NPDC020192
TCCAGCACACCGGCCGCATGCACGACACCGGTCAGCGGGAACCCCGCGACCACACGCCCCAGCGCATCCCGGTCGGACACATCACACGCCACCACATCCACCATGGCGCCCAACTCACCCAGCTCAGCGGTCAGTTCACCGGCATCTCCCCGACGGCTCGCCAACACCAGCCGCCGAACCCCGTGCTCGGCCACCAGATGCCGGGCCACCACACGACCCAGCGCACCCGTACCACCCGTCACCAGCACCACATCGTCCGCACCGAACGGCACACCGCCGTCAGACCGGACACCGGTACGAGCGAGGCGCGGGACGAGCAGGGTGCCGTTGCGTACGGCGATTTGAGGCTCGCCGGTGGCGACGGCGGCCGGGATGATGGTGGCGTCCTCGGAGGTGGCCAGGTCCACCAGGACGAAGCGGCCGGGGTGTTCGGACTGGGCCGAGCGCACGAGGCCCCATGCGGCGGCGCCGGCCAGATCGGGCACGGTGTCGCCGGGTTCGGCGGCGACGGCGCCGCGGGTGACGAACACCAGAGGCCCGGACCGGTCGTCGGCCAGCTGCTCCTGGAGCCGGGCGAGGGCGGCGCGTGTGGCCGCCCGGACGGTCTCCGGGTCGGTGCCGGTGGGCAGGGTGAACACGCTGATGTCGGCGGCGGTGGCCGTCGCGGCGGGGCGGGGTTCCCACCGTACGCGGTGCAGGGCGTCGGCCGTGGCGTCGCTCCGGACCTCGGTGGCGGGGCGCAGGCGGAGGTCGGTGACGGTGACGACGGGCCTGCCCGCGGGGTCGGCGGCGGTGACGGCGACGGCGTCGGGGCCGGTCGGGGTCAGCCGTACCCGCAGGGAGCGGGCGCCGGTGGCGTGCAGGCGGACGCCCGTCCAGGTGAAGGGCAGTCCGCCGTGCTCGACCAGGCCGCCGAGGCCGAGGGCGTGCAGGGCGGTGTCGAACAGGGCGGGGTGCAGCAGGAAGCCCGACTCGTCGGTGCCGGCCGGGAGTTCGACCTCGGCAAGCAGGTCGGTGCCCTGCCGCCAGGCCGCGCGGACGCCGCGGAAGGCGGGGCCGTAGCCGAAGCCGGCGGTGGTGAGGCGGTCGTAGAGGCCGTCGACGGGGACGGGTTCGGCGTCGGCGGGCGGCCACGCGGCGGGTGCCGGGGCGGGTTCGGGGCCGGCGGGGGTGAGGCGTCCGGTGGCGTGGCGGGTCCAGCCGGTGCCGTCCGCGAGCTGGTCGTCGGGCCGGGAGTCGACGGTGACGGCACGCTGGCCGTCGCGGTCCGGGGCGGCGACGTGGACGCGCAGCCGTACGGCGCCGGAGGCGGGGACGGCGAGCGGGGCGGTGAGGACGAGTTCGGCGACGGTGCCGCAGCCGAGGCGGTCGCCCGCGGCGGCGGCGAGTTCGGCGAGCGCGGTGCCGGGCAGCACGGGGGTGCCGAGGACGGTGTGGTCGGCCAGCCAGGCGTGGGTGCGGGCGGACAGGGTGCCGGTGAAGACGACCGCTCCGGTGGTGCCGGCGCGGTCCGTGGTGTCCTCGGCGGGCAGTTCGACGGCGGCACGCAGCAGTGGGTGGCCGACGGTGCCCAGGCCGGCGGCGGGCAGGTCGTCGACGGGGGCCGGGGCCAGCCAGTAGTGCTGGTGCTGGAAGGCGTAGGTGGGCAGGTCGACGGGGCGGGTGCCGGGGCCGAAGAAGGCGGCCCAGTCGACCGGTGCTCCATGGGCGTGGATCCGGGTGAGCGCGCCGACCAGGGTCTCGGGCTCGGGCCGGTCCGCGCGGGCGGTCGGTACGGCGAGCACCTCGGGCCGGTCGGGGTCGTCGGGGAGCGCGTCGGTGACCAGGGCGCCGAGGACGGCGTCCGGGCCGACCTCGACGAAGGTGTCCGTGCCGTCGTCGGCCAGGGCCCGGACTCCGTCGGCGAAGCGGACGGTCTCACGGACGTTGCGCAGCCAGTACTCCGGGTCGCGCAGTTCCGCGTCGACGGGGGCGCCGGTGACCGTGGAGACGAACGGGATGCGCGGCGCGTCGAGGGTGACGGCTCCCAGCACCCGGCGGAAGGCTTGGAGGACCGGGTCCATGCGGTGGGAGTGGAAGGCGTGGCTGACGGTCAGCCGTTTGGTGCGGCGTCCGCGCTCCGCCCAGCGGGCGGCCTCGGCGAAGACGGCTTCCTCGTCGCCGGAGAGCACCACCGACGACGGGCCGTTGACCGCCGCCAGCTCCACGCCCGCCGGCAGGTCCAGTTCGGCCTCGCCGGCCTGGACGGCGACCATCGCGCCGCCCTGTGGCAGTGCCTCCATGAGCCGGCCGCGGGCCGCGACCACCACGACGGCGTGGCGCAGGGACAGCACGCCGGCGGCGTGGGCGGCGGCCAGTTCGCCGACGGAGTGGCCGAGGACGAGGTCGGGGCGTATCCCCCAGGATCCGAGCAGTGCGGTCAGCGCGGTCTCGAAGGCGAACACCGCGGCCTGCGCGTACAGGGTCCGGTCGAGGTCGGGGCCGCCTTCGGTGACGACCTCGCGCAGCGGGCGGGGCAGTACGGCGTCGAACTGCGCGCAGACCTCGGCCCAGGCGGTGGCGAACGCCGGGTAGGCGGCGGCGAGTTCCTCGCCCATGCCGGCGCGCTGGGCGCCCTGGCCGGTGTACAGGAAGGCCACGGTGCGGTCGGGGCGGGCCTCGCCGGAGGCGGCGGGGGTGCCGGCGGCCAGCGCGGCCAGGCCGGCGCGCAGTTGCTGTGCGTCGGAGCCGAGGACGGCGGCGCGCAGCGGCAGGGCGGCGCGGGTGGTGGCCAGGGCGGCGGCGACGTCCAGGGGGTCGGCGTCGTCGGGCAGGGCGGTGGCGAGGCGTTCGGCCTGCGCGCGCAGGGCGGCCGGGGTGTGGGCGGACAGCAGCCAGGGCACGACCGGGTGTGCGGTGCGCGCGGCGTCCGTCGGCTCGGGGGTGTCGGGGGCCTGTTCCAGGACGACGTGGGCGTTGGTGCCGCTGACGCCGAACGCGGACACGGCGGACCGGCGGGGTGCCCCGGTGTCGGGCCAGGCGCGGTTGTCGGTGAGGAGTTCGACGGCGCCGCGCGACCAGTCCACCTGGGGGGTGGGCTCGGTGACGTGGAGGGTGCGGGGTGCGATGCCGCGGCGCATGGCCTCGACCATCTTGATCACACCGGCGACGCCGGCGGCGGCCTGGGTGTGGCCGAGGTTGGACTTGACCGAGCCGAGCAGCAACGGGCGGGGGCGTTCCTGGCCGTAGGCGGCGAGCAGGGCCTGGGCCTCGATGGGGTCGCCGAGCCGGGTGCCGGTGCCGTGGCCTTCCAGGACGTCCACGTCGGCGGGGGTGAGCCGGGCGTCGGCGAGGGCCTGCCGGATGACCTCCTGCTGCGAGGGGCCGTTGGGGGCGGTGAGCCCGCTGCTGGCGCCGTCGGAGTTGACGGCGGAGCCGCGCACCACGGCGAGGACGCGGTGGCCGTTGCGCACGGCGTCGGAGAGCCGCTCCAGCAGGAGTACGCCGACGCCCTCGCCCCAGCCGGTGCCGTCCGCGTCGGCCGAGTAGGCCTTGCAACGGCCGTCGGGGGCGAGGCCGCGCTGCCGGGAGAACTCCACGAAGACGCCGGGGGTGGCCATGACGGTCACACCGCCGGCCAGCGCCATCGAGCACTCGCCGGCGCGCAGTGACCGCACCGCCCAGTGCAGGGCGACCAGGGAGGAGGAGCACGCGGTGTCGACCGTGACGGCCGGGCCCTCCAGGCCGAGCACATACGCGATCCGGCCGGAGACGACAGCGGTGGCACCGCCGGTGACGAGGTAGCCCTCGGCGTCCTCGGGGACACGGGCGCCGATCCCGTAGCCCTGGCTCCAGGTGCCGACGAACACGCCGGTGCGGCTGCCGCGCTGGGCGTGCGGGTCGATGCCGGCCCGCTCGTAGGTCTCCCAGGCGGTCTCCAGCAGAACCCGCTGCTGGGGGTCCATGGCGCGGGCCTCCCGGGGGGAGATGCCGAAGAACGCCGGGTCGAAGCCGGCGGCGCCGGTGAGGAATCCGCCCCGGTCGGTGTAGCTGCGGCCGGTCTTCTCGGGGTCGGGGTCGTGGACGCCGAGGTCCCAGCCCCGGTCGTCGGGGAAGCCGGTGATCAGGTCCGAGCCGGCCGCGACCGCGTCCCACAGCCGTTCGGGCGAGTCGATGCCGCCGGGGTACCGGCAGGCGGTGCCGACGATCGCGATCGGCTCGCTCGCGGCGGCCGTCAGGTGGCGGTTGCTGCGGCGCAGCCGCTCGGTCTCGCGCAGCGAGCTGCGCAGCGCCTCGACGAGTTCTTCGTTGGTGTTGCTCATGTGGTTCGTGATCCTCAGTTTCCGCGGGGGCGCTCGTCGTGCGCGATCCTGATCAGGTCGTCGATGCTCATGTCGTCCAGGGCGTCCATGAGTTCGCCGGAACCGTCGTCCTCGGGGCCGTCCGCGGGGTCGTCGGCGTGATCGTCGGGGGCGTGGTGGTGCTCGGCCGGGTGGTCCTGCGGTGGTACGGCGATGCCGGCCAGGCGGGCGAGTTCGTCCAGGAGCCCGGCCTGCCGGAGCCGGTCGAGCGGGATGGCGGCGATGGCGCCGCGCAGGTCGGCCTCGGGGTCCGGGGCGGGTTCGGTGATTTTCGCCGCCTGGATCCGGGGTGCCAGCTCGGTCAGGAGGTGGCGGGCCAGGGCGGCCGGTGTCGGGTGGTCGAAGACGACGGTGGCGGCCAGCCGCGTCCCGGTGGCCTCGGTGAGCCGGTTGCGCAGTTCGACGGCGGTCAGCGAGTCGAAGCCGAGGTCCAGGAAGCCGCGCGCGGTGTCCACGGCGGAGACCCGGCTGTGGCCCAGTACGGCGGCCGCGCCCCGGCGAACGACGTCGAGCACGGCGCGGCGGCGCTGTTCCTCACCGAGGCCGGCCAGCCGTTCGGGCAGCGCGGGCTGTGCCCCGGTGTCCTCTCGGGCGGGGCCGGCCGGGCGGCGGACCAGGTCGCGCAGCAGCGCGGGCGGGGTGCCCGGCCCGGCGGTGAGCGCGGCGGTGTCGAGCCGGAGCGCGGCGAGGGCGCCGGCCGTGGTGCGGCAGGCGGCGTCGAGCAGCGCGAGTGCCTCGGTGGCGGTCAGTGGCCGGACGCCGGCCCGGGTCATCCGGGCGCGGTCGCCGCTGCTCAGGCTGCCGGTCATGGCGCTCTCGACGGCCCACGGTCCCCAGGCGAGGGAGACGGCGGGCAGGCCGCGGGCGCGGCGGTGCTCGGCGAGCGCGTCCAGGGCGGTGTTGGCGGCGGCGTAGTTGGCCTGGCCGGGGGCGCCGAACGTGCCCGCGGCCGAGGAGAACAGCACGAAGGCGGACAGGTCGCTGCCTTCGGTGAGTTGGTGCAGGTGCCAGGCGGCGTCGGCCTTCGGGCGCAGTACGGCGGCGAGGCGCTCGGGGGTCAGCGCGGTGAGCGTGCCGTCGTCGATGACGCCGGCCGCGTGCACCACCGCGGTCAGCGGCGGTTCGATGTCCGCCAGCAGCGCGGCGAGTGCGGCCCGGTCGGACACGTCGCAGGCCGCCACGCGGACCCGGGCGCCGGCGGCGCGCAGTTCGGCGGTGCCGGGGGGCTCGGTGCCTCCTCGCCCGACGAGCACCAGGTCGCGGATGCCGTGTTCGGTGACCAGGTGCCGGGCCACGAGGCCGCCGAGAGTGCCGGTGCCGCCGGTGACGAGGACGGTGCCGTCACCGTACGGGGCGGTGGTGAGCACGAGTTTGCCGGTGTGCCGGGCCTGGGCCATGAACCGGAACGCCTCGCGGGCGCGGCCCATGGGCACGCCGCGCACCGGCAGGTGGGCGAGGTCGCCGGCCGCGAGCAGGTCCAGGAGTTCGGTGAGCATCTCCTGGATGCGGTCGGGGCCCGCGTCCGCCAGGTCGACGGCGCGGTAGGTGACGCCGGCGGGTTCGCGGAGGTCGGTCTTGCCGAGTTCCACGAACCGGCCGCCGGGACGCAGCAGTCGGAGGGAGGCGTCCACGAACTCACCCGCGAGCGAGTTCAGTACGACGTCCATCTCCGGGAACCGGCCCGCGAACTCCGTGTCCCGCGACGACGCCACGTGCGCCTCGTCCAGACCCAGCTCCCGCAGCACCCCGTGCTTGCCGGGACTCGCCGTCGCGAACACCTCCGCACCCAGCAGCCGGGCGACCTGCACGGCGGCCATGCCGACACCGCCGGCCGCCGCGTGCACCAGCACCCGGTCCCCGGTCCGCACCCGGGCCACGTCGTGCAGGGCGAACCAGGCGGTGAGGAACGCGGAGGGTACGGAAGCGGCCCGGGTGAGGGACCATCCGTCGGGCACGGGCGCCAGCAGGCGCCGGTCGGCGACGGCGGAGGAGCCCATGGCGCCGGGCAGCAGCCCGAACACCCGGTCACCGGGGGCGAGTTCGGTCACGCCCGGCCCGGTCCCGGTGACCACACCGGCGCCCTCGATGCCGAGCGGCTGGGGCGCGCCGGGGTACAGGCCGAGCACGCTCAGCACGTCCCGGAAGGTCACGCCGGCCGCGCGGACGGCGACCCGTACCTCACCCTCGGCGAGCGGCGCGTCGGCGTGCGGGGCGGCCGTCATGCCGTCGACGGTGCCGGTGGTGCCGGGCCGCAGCCGCCAGCCGCCGTCGGGCAGGACCAGCGCGTCGGCGCCGGCCCGGGTGAGCCGGGGCGCGCTGACCGCGCCGGACCGCACGGCGACCTGGGGTTCCCCGCAGGTCAGCGCGGCGGGCAGGGCGCGGACGGAGACGTCGGTGGTGTCGAGGTCGGCGAGGACGATCCGGTCGGGGTGTTCCGTCTGGGCGGACCGCACCAGACCCCAGACGGCACGGGCGGCCGGGTCCGGGGACTCCTCGGCGGACAGTGCGAGGGCGCCACGGGTGACCACGGCGAGGCGGGCCGTGCCCGGTTCGCCGGCCAGGAGGTCCCGCAGGGCCGTCAGGACGGCGGCGGTGGCCCGGTGTGTCTCGGCGACGGGGTCCGCGCCGGGGTCGGTGGCGACCGGAAGGACGAGCACCTCGGGGGCGGCGGAGTCGTCGGCCGCGTCGACGAGGGTGACTCCCGCCGCGGTGAGGCCGGCCGCCAGGGCGGCGCCGGCGCCGAGCAGCGCGATCCGGCGGGCCGGGGCGGTGCCCTGCTCGACGGGCACCCAGGCGGTCTCGAAGAGCGCGTCGGGCACCGCCGGAGCGGCGGGCGGGCGCAGCCGCAGGGATCCGATGGCGGCCACCGGCAGCCCGTCGGCGTCGAACAGGTCCACGGCGAGGGCGCCCTCGGCGCCGGCCCGGGAGAGCCGGGCGCGCACCGCCCGGGTGCCGGGGGCGAAGACCCGCACCCCGGTCCACGCGAACGGCAGTCCGCCGTGCGCCGGATCGGTGATCAGGCCGCCCACGCCGATGGCGTGCAGGACCGCGTCCAGCAGCGCCGGGTGTACGGCGCAGCGGTCGGCGTCGGAGACGCCGGCGGGCAGCTCGGCCTCGGCGAACACCTCGGCCGCCGGGCCCTGGCCGCGTTGCCAGGCGGCGCGCAGCCCCTGGAAGGCCGGGCCGTAGCCGAAGCCGGCGTCCGCCAACTGCCCGTACAGGGCGCCGAGGTCGGCGGGCCGGGCGTCCGCGGGCGGCCAGGCGCCGGTGACCGCGGGCTCGCCGGGCGCCTCGCCCAGCGCTCCGGTGGCGTGCCGGGTCCAGTCGCCGTCGGCGGTGCGGCCGTACAGGGCGATCCCGCGGCGGCCGTCGGCCTCGGCGGCACCGACGGTGACGCGCACCTCCACCGCGCCGTCGGCCGGCAGGACGAGGGGGGCTTCGAGGATCAGTTCGGCCACGCCGGGCGCGGCCACCTGGCCGGCCGCGGCGAGGGCCAGGTCCAGCAGGACGGTGCCGGGCAGCAGGGCGGTGCCGCGTACGGTGTGCTCGGCCAGCCAGGGGCGCGCGGCGGGCGAGAGCCGTCCGGTGAGCACGGCGCCGCCGTCGGGCAGGTCGACCGCGGCGGACAGCAGCGGGTGCCCGGCCGCGGCCGTACCGGTACCGGAGTTGACGGGCAGCCAGTAGTGCGCGCGCTGGAAGGCGTAGGTGGGCAGCTCGGCGGTGTCGCCGCCACGGCCCGTGAAGTAGCCGGCCCAGTCGACGGGCAGGCCGTCGGCGGCGGCGCGGGCCAGCGCGTCGGTGAGCGCCTCCGGCTCCGGCCGGCCGGCGCGCAGCAGCGGTACGACCAGCGGGTCGCGCTCGTCGGCTTCGGCGGGCGGCAGACCGCTCTGGGCCAGGGCGGTGAGCACGCCGTCCGGGCCGAGTTCGAGGTGGCGTACGGCGCCCGCGGCGGCGAGGCCGCGCACGGCGTCGTGGAACCGCACGGTCTCGCGGACGTGCCGTACCCAGTACTCGGGCGAGCGGGCCTCCTCGGCGGTCAGCGGGCGGCCGGTCAGCGCGGACACGACCGGGACGGCGGGCGCCCGCAGGTCGAGCGCGGCCACGACGGCGCGGAACTCGTCCAGCATCGGCTCCATCAGCGCGGAGTGGAACGCGTGGGACACCCGCAGGCGGCGGGTCCGGCAGCCGTCGGCGGCGAGCCGGGCGGCGGCCTGAGCCACGGCCTGCTCGCCACCGGACAGCACCAGGGCGCGCGGGCCGTTGACGGCGGCGAGGCAGACGCCGTCGCCGAGCAGGGGCCGTACCTGGTCCTCGTCGGCCTCGACGGCGACCATCGCGCCGCCGGCCGGCAGCGCGTCCATCAGCCGGCCCCGGGCGGCGACCAGGGCGGCGGCGTCCGGCAGGGACAGGACTCCGGCCAGGTGTGCGGCGGTGATCTCGCCGAGCGAGTGGCCGGCCAGCAGGTCGGGGGTCACGCCCCAGTGGCGCAGAGTCGCGGCGAGGGCGGTCTCGACGGCGAACAGCGCGGGCTGCGCGTAGGCGGTGCGGTCGAGTACGTCGGCGGGGCCGGACAGCACCAGCTCACGCAGCGGACGGTCGAGCAGCCGGTCGAACTCGGCGCAGACCGCGTCGAAGGCGTCGGCGTAGGCGGGGTACGCGGCGTACAGGCCGGCCCCCATGCCGACGCGCTGGGCACCCTGGCCGGTGCACAGGAACGCGGTGCGTCCCGGGCGGGCGGCGACGGGGCGGGCCTCGGCGAGGGCGTCGAGCAGCGACGCGGTGTCGCCGCCCGTCGCGGCGGCGCGGTACTCGAACGCGGTGCGGGTGGTGGCGAGGGCGCGGGCCACGGCGACCGGGTCGGGGTGGCCGGCGAGGTCCGTGCGGAGCCGCTCGACCTGGGCGCGTACGGCCTCGGGCGTACGGCCGGAGACCAGCCAGGGCACGGGTCCGCCGTCCCCGGCGGGCGCGGGCTCCGCGGCGGGCGGGGCCTGTTCGAGGACGACATGGGCGTTGGTGCCGCTGACCCCGAAGGAGGACACGGCGGCCCGGCGCGGCACGCCGGTCTCGGGCCACGGGGTGCTCTCGGTGAGCACCGAGACCGCTCCCCTGGTCCAGTCGACCTGGGTGGAGGGCCGGTCGACGTGCAGGGTGGCGGGCAGCACGCCGTGCCGCAGCGCCATGACCGTCTTGATGAGGCCGGCGGCGCCGGACGCGGCCTGGGTGTGGCCGAGGTTGGACTTGACCGAGCCGATCCACAGCGGGCGGTCGCGGTCCTGGCCGTAGACCGCCTGGAGGGCCTGGGCCTCGATGGGGTCACCGAGCGCGGTGCCGGTGCCGTGGGCCTCCACGGCGTCGACGTCGGCCGGGGCGAGGCCGCCGTCGGCCAGCGCGGCCCGGATGACGCGCTGCTGGGAGGGGCCGTTGGGGGCCGTCAGGCCGTTGGAGGCGCCGTCGGAGTTGACGGCGGAGCCACGCACCACGGCGAGCACGCGGTGGCCGTTGCGGCGGGCGTCGGACAGCCGCTCCACCAGCAGCAGGCCGGCACCCTCGCCCCAGCCGGTGCCGTCGGCGGCGTCGGCGAACGCCTTGCAGCGGCCGTCGGCCGCGAGGCCGCCCTGCCGGCCGAACTCGACGAACACGCCCGGCGTGGCCATCACGGTGACACCGCCGGCCAGGGCCAGGTCGCACTCGCCGGAGCGCAGCGCGCGGATCGCCCAGTGCAGGGCGACCAGAGAGGAGGAGCAGGCGGTGTCGAGGGTGACGGCGGGGCCCTCCAGGCCGAGGACGTAGGCGAGGCGGCCGGAGACGACGCTGCCGGAGGTGCCGGTCAGCAGGTGGCCCTGCAGCTCGTCGGGGGTGCCGTACAGGCTGGTGAGGTAGTCCTGGCCGCCGTAGCCGACGAACACGCCGGTCCGGCTGCCGCGCAGCGAGGCCGGGTCGATGCCGGCCCGCTCGACGGTCTCCCACGCGGTCTCCAGCAGCAGCCGCTGCTGTGGGTCCATGCCGGTGGCCTCGCGCGGGCTGATGCCGAAGAACCCGGCGTCGAACTGGCCGGCGCCGTCGAGGAATCCGCCGGCCTTGGTGAAGCCGGCGTCGGTGACGTCCCAGCCGCGGTCGGTGGGGAAGCCGGTCATCGCGTCCCGGCCCGCGGCGACGAGGTCCCAGAGCCGTTCGGGCGAGTCGGCGCCGCCGGGGAAGCGGCAGCCCATGCCGACGACGACGATCGGGTCGTCGCTCGCGGCGGACGGCGCCGGTGCGCCGGCCGGGGCGGCGGTGAGTTCCTCGTCGGATGCGCCGGTGAGTTCCGCTGCCAGGCGGTCGGCGAGCGCCTCGGGGGTGGGGTGGTCGAAGACGAGGGTGGCGGGCAGGGCCAGGCCGGTCGCGTCCCGCAGCCGGTTGCGCAGTTCCACGGCGGTGAGCGAGTCGAAGCCGAGTTCCTGGAAGGCGCGGCCGGCGGGCAGGGCGGCGGCGGAGGTGTGGCCGAGGACGGCGCCGGTCTCGGCGAGCACCAGGTCCAGCAGCGTGGCCCGGTCCAGCGCGGCGGCCGGGGTGGCCGGCGCCGGGGCGGGCTCCGCCGGGTCGGCGGCCTCGGGCAGGCCGGCGAGCAGCGGGCTGCGCCGGGCCAGGGTGAAGGTCGGCGCGAACACCGGCCAGTCGACGGCGGCGACGACCGACGAGGTCTCGTCCCGGCCGAGGGCTCCGGCGAGGGCGGCGACGGCGCGGTGGGGTGCCATGGCGGGCAGGCCCCAGCGGAGCATCTGCGCGCGGGCCGGGCCGTCGGACATGCCGGCGCCGTCCCAGTGTCCCCAGGCGACGGCGGTGGCGGGCAGTCCCTCGGCGCGGCGCCGGGCGGCGAGCGCGTCGAGGTGGGCGTTGGCGGCGGCGTACGCGGCCTGCCCGCTGCTGCCCCACACCCCGGCGCCGGAGGTGAACAGCACGAACGCGGACAGCTCGCGGTCGCGGGTCAGTTCGTCCAACAGGACGGCGCCGGTGACCTTGGCGGCGGCCACCTCGGCGAGGTCGGCCCGGGTGAGTTCGTCGAGCGGCCGGTACCGCTCGATGCCGGCGAGATGGAACACGGCCGTCACGGGGTGCTCGGCCAGCACCCGGGCCAGCGCGTCCCGGTCGGCGGCGTCGCAGGCGACCACGTCGACCTCGGCGCCGAGCGCCGTGAGTTCGGCGGCCAGCTCGGCGGCCCCGGGTGCCTCGGGACCGCGCCGTCCGGTCAGTACGAGGTGCTCCGCACCGGCTCCGGCGAGCCAGCGGGCCACATGCGCACCGAGGCCCCCGGTGCCGCCGGTCACCAGGACGGTGCCGGCGGGCCGCCAGGCGGGGGCGGTCCCGCCCGCCGGGGCGCGGTGCAGCCTGCGGCCGAAGGCGCCGGAGGCGCGCACCGCCACCTGGTCCTCCGGGCCGGCCAGCGCGGCGGCGAGCCGGTCGGCGACCCGGGCGTCCAGTGCGCCGTCGGCCGTACGAGCGTCCGCCGCACCGTCTGCCCCGTCCACGGTCGGTGCGCCGGCCGTCGGGAGGTCGATCAGGCCGCCCCAGCTCTGCGGCCGTTCCAGTGCCGCGACCCGGCCGAAGCCCCAGATCTGCGCGGTGGCCGGGACCGCCGGGGTGTCCGCCGGGCCGACCGCGACGCCACCGCGGGTCACGCACCACAGCGGCAGGCCGCCGTCGGCGCGGTCGTGGGCCCGGACGAGGGCGAGGAGGCCGGGGAGCGGGTCGGGGTCGCCGGGAGGGAGTACGGCGACGACGCCCGCGGCACCGGCGGTGAGGTCCGCGGCACGGTCGGGGTCGTAGGCCGGCACCCGGGTGATGTCCATGCGGTCGGCCAGCGCGGCGACGACGGCCTCGGACCACGCGTCGTCCGCGGCGACCGCCAGCCAGCGTCCGCCGGGTGCGCCGGCGCCCGTCGGGGCGGTCAGCGGGGCCCAGTCGACGCGGTAGCGCCAGGTGTCGACGGCGCTCTCGTCGGCGCGCCGCTCGTGCCAGGCGGCGAGCAGCGGGTGCACGGCGGCGAGCGGCTCCCGGGCGGCCGGGTCCGCGCCGAGCACGGCGGCCAGTTCGTCGGCGGAGCCGTGGACCGCGGTCCAGAACGCGCTGTCCTCGCCGCCCGGTTGCCGCGTCCCCGGCCCGGTGTCCTCCAGCCAGAGCCGCTCGCGCTGGAAGGCGTAGGTGGGCAGCGGCAGGGTCCGGGCGCCGGGCAGCGCGGGCCGCCAGTCGACCGGTACTCCGCGGACCGCGGCCTCGGCGAGGGAGGCGAGGAAACGGGCGGGGCCGCCGTCGTCCCGGCGCAGCGAGCCGACGGCGAGGGCGGCCGGGTCGGTCTCCTGGAGTGCCGCGGTGAGCACGGGGTGGGCGCTGACCTCGACGAAGGTCGTGAACCCGGCGTCCAGCAGGGCGCGTTGGGCGAGGTCGAAGCGGACCGGCTCGCGCAGGTTGCGGTACCAGTACGCGGCGTCCAGACCGGTGGTGTCCACGGCGGTACCGGTCACCGAGGACACGAAGGCGGTGTCCGTGACGCGCGGGGTGACGGCGGCGGTCGCGGCCAGCACCTCGGCGCGTACGGCCTCGACGTGCGCGGAGTGCGAGGCGTAGTCGACGGGAATCCGCCTGGCCCGCAGGCCGTCCCGCTCGGCCCGGGCCAGCAGTTCGTCCAGGGCGGCGGCCTCGCCGGAGACGACCGTCGCGGCGGGTCCGTTGACGGCGGCCACCGACAGCCGGTCGCCCCACGGCGCGATCGCCTCGCGCGCGGCGGCCTCGGCCAGCGGCAGCGACACCATGCCGCCCCGGCCGGTCAGGGCGCGCAGTGCCCGGGCTCGGGCGGTGACCAGCAACGCGGCGTCCTCCAGGGAGAGGGCACCGGCGACGCAGGCGGCGGCGATCTCACCCTGGGAGTGGCCGACGACGGCCGCCGGCTCCACCCCGTACGCCCGCCAGAGGGCGGCCAGCGAGACCATCACGGCCCACAGCGCGGGCTGCACGACGTCGACGCGTTCCAGCGCGGCCGGATCGGCGAGGACGTCGCGCAGGGACCAGTCGACGTGCGGGGCGAGGGCGGCGCCGCACTCGTCCAGGCGCGCGGCGAACTCCGGGGAGGCGTCGGCGAGTTCGAGGGCCATGCCGGTCCACTGGGCGCCCTGCCCGGGGAACACGAACGCGACGCGGCCGGTGTGGCCGGCGGTGCCGCGCACCACGCCGGGCGCGGGCTCCCCCGCCGCCAGTGCGGCCAGTGAGCGCAGCAGGCCGTCCCGGTCCTCGCCGACCACGACGGCGCGGTGCTCGAATGCCGTCCGGGTGGTGGCCAGCGCCAGGGCGACGTCCCGGGGCCGGTCGCCGGGCCGCTCCGCCAGGTGGGCGGCGAGCTTGGCGGCCTGGGCGCGCAAGGCGCTCTCGGTACGGCCGGACAGCGGCCACGGCACCGCACCGGACGCCTCGGGCACGTCGGCCTCGGCTGCCTCGGGCGCCTGCTCCACGATGACGTGCGCGTTGGTGCCGCTGACGCCGAACGCGGAGACACCGGCGCGCCGCGGCCGGTCCCCGGCGGGCCACGGGCGGGCCTCGGTGAGCAGCCGTACCGCGCCCGCCGACCAGTCGACCTTCGGGGTGGGCGCGTCCACGTGCAGGGTGCGGGGCAGCAGCCCGTGGCGCAGGGCGAGCACGGTCTTGAGCACACCGGCGACGCCGGCGGCGGCCTGGGTGTGCCCGACGTTGGACTTGACCGAGCCGAGCCAGGCGGGTTCGGTGCGGTTCCGGCCGTATGCGGTGAGCAGGGCCTGGGCCTCGATCGGGTCGCCGAGGACGGTGCCGGTGCCGTGTGCCTCCAGCAGGTCCACGTCGGCGGGCGTGAGCCGGGCGTCGGCGAGGGCCGCCTGGATGACCCGGACCTGCGCCGGGCCGTTGGGCGCGGTGAGGGCGCTGCTGGCGCCGTCCTGGTTGACGGCCGAGCCGCGCAGCACCGCGAGCACCGGGTGGCCGTGGCGCCGGGCGTCGGACAGCCGCTCCAGCAGCAGCATGCCGGCGCCCTCGCCCCAGCCGGTGCCGTCCGCCGCGGCGGCGAACGGCTTGCAGCGGCCGTCGGGGGCGAGGCCGCGCTGCCGGGAGAACTCGACGAAGGTCGCGGGGGACGACATGACCGTCACCCCGCCCGCGAGGGCCATCGCGCACTCGCCGCCGCGCAGCGCGCGCATCGCCCAGTGCAGGGCGACCAGGGAGGCGGAGCACGCGGTGTCGACGGTGGCCGCCGGGCCGCGCAGGCCCAGCGTGTAGGCGACGCGCCCGGACAGCACGCTCCCGGCGATGCCGGTGCCGCCGTGGCCCTCCACCCGGTGCAGCAGCGGGCGCGCGGCGGAGATGTAGTCCTGTCCGTTGGTGCCGAGGTAGACGCCGACGTCCGCGCCGCGCAGGGACTTCGGGTCCAGGCCGGCGCGTTCGACGGCCTCCCACGCGGTCTCCAGGGCGAGCCGCTGCTGCGGGTCCATCGCCAGCGCCTCACGTGGGCTGATGCCGAAGAAGTCCGCGTCGAACCCGGCGACGTCCGCGAGGAAGCCGCCGTCCCGCACGTACGACGTGCCCGGGTGCTCCGGGTCCGGGTGGTGGAGCGCGGCGAGGTCCCAGCCGCGGTCGGCGGGGAACTCACCGCACGCGTCGCGCTCGTCGGTCAGCAGCCGCCACAGGTCCTCGGGCGTGTCCACGCCTCCCGGGAACCGGCAGGCCATGCCGACGATCGCGATCGGTTCGGCGGCGCGTTCGGCCGTCTCACGCAGGGTCTGCCGGGCCTGGGCCAGTTCTCCGGTGACCCACCGCAGGTGGTCGAGGAGCTTGTTCTCGTTCTCCACGTTCAGGACTTTCCGAGTTCGTTCCGAATGAAGTCGAAGATCTCGTCGGCGGACGCCGTGCTCAGCCGGCCGGCGTCGGCGGCGGACGAGGCGGATCCGTCGGGAGCGGCTGGCGCCGGCGTCCACGCGTCGAGCAGCCGGCGCAGCTCGGCGGCGACCTGAGCGCGTGTCGGCTCGTCCGCCGTGGCCGGGTCGAGCCGGGCGAACCGGTCGAGATCGGTGGTCGACGGCCGGTCCGCGGCGGGCGCGAGGGCGGCGGCCAGGTGGGCGGCGAGCGCCTCCCCGTCGGGGTGGTCGAAGACCAGCGTGAGCGGCAGGGCGAGTCCGGTGGCCCGGGCCAGCCGGTTGCGCAGCTCGACGGCGGTGAGCGAGTCGAACCCGAGGTCGACGAGGCCCCGCGTGGTGTCGACGGCGGCCGGACTGCCGTAGCCGAGCACGGCGGCGACGGCGTCGCGGACGAGGTCGAGCAGGACGCGCGCGCGTTCCCCGTCGGGCAGGGCCGCGAGGCGCTGTCGCGGATCGGTCTCGCCACCGGCCGTACCGGGGGCGGGCACGACGGCCTGCCGGGCCTCGGGCACCGTGGAGATCAGCGGGCTGGGCCGTACGGCGTGCAGCGAGGGCGCGAGCCGGGCCCAGTCGACGTCGGCCAGGACCACGGCCGGGTCGCCGGCCGCGATCTCCCGGCCGAGCGCGTCCAGCGCCCGTTCGGGGTCCATCGGCAGCAGTCCGTCGCGGTCCAGGCGTCGGCGCACCTCGTCCGCGTCGGCCATCCCGCCGCCCGCCCAGGCACCCCACGCCACCGCGGTGGCGGGCAGACCGGCGGCCCGGCGGCTCGCGGCGAGCGCGTCGAGGTGGGCGTTGGCGGCGGCGTAGTTGGCCTGGCCCGCACCGCCGACCACCCCGCCGAGCGCGGCGAACAGGACGAACGCCTCCAGGGGCAGGTGCGCGGTGAGTTCGTGCAGGGCGCTCGCGCCGTCGGCCTTGGCACGCAGCACCGTGGCCAGCCGCTCCGGGGTCAGCGCGTCGTGCACCCCGTCGTCCAGGACGCCCGCGGTGTGCACCACGGCGGTCAGCGGCGGGCCGTCGGCGGCGATCTTGTCGAGCAGGGCGGAGAGCGCGGCCCGGTCGGCCACGTCGCACGCCTCGGCAACGGCCCGGCACCCCAACTCGCCCATTTCGGCCATGAGTTCGGCCACGCCGTCCGCGTCGGGTCCGCGCCGGCTCACCAGCACCACCCGGTCGGCGCCGGAGCGGGCGGCCCAGCGCGCGGTGTGCCCGCCCAGCGCGCCCGTACCGCCGGTGATCAGCACGGTGCCGGAGGGCCGCCAGCCCTCCGTCGCGGGCTGCCCGGCAGGCCGGACGAGCCGACGCCCGAAGATCCCGGCGGCCCGCACGGCGACCTGGTCCTCGTCACCGGATCCGGCGAGGACCGAGCAGAGCCGTGCGACGGCCTGCGCGTCCGGCTCGGCGGGCAGGTCGACGAGGCCGCCCCAGCGGTGCGGCGCCTCCAGGCACAGCACCCGGCCCAGGCCCCAGACCTGGGCCTGCCACGGGTCGGCGGACTCGCCGTCGGCGACCGCCACGGCTCCGCCGGTCACGCACCACAGCGGCGCGTCGATCCCGGCGTCGCCGAGGGCCTGGGCGAGGACGAGCGTGCCGGCCGCCGCGTCGGAACCGGCGGCGAGCAGGGACAGCACCCCGTCCACCGGACCCGGCGCCGACACCTGCTCGGCGAGCCGGGCACGGTCGGGCGTGCCCGCCACCGCGAGTTCTACGGTCCGCATGCCCCGGTCGACGAGCCCGCGCAGGCATGCCCACACCAGGGGTTCGTCCACCCGGCCGGCCGGCACGGCGACGAGCCAGCGGCCAGCCGGCGGCGCCTCCACGGCGCGACCGAGCGGCTCCCATCGCACCCGGTAACGCCACCGCGCGGCCGGATCGGCCTCGCGGCGCTCCAGGGCGGGCCAGAACCGGCTGTGCTGGAACGGATACGTGGGCAGCTCGGCCCGGCGCGCCCCGGCGGCACCGAAGAACCCGGCCCAGTCGACGGCCACTTGGGACCGGACCAGCCCCTCGATCAGGGCGACGGGCTCCGGCCGGCCCCTGCGCTGCAGCGGCACACCGCCCTCGGCCAGCGGCGCGAGGGTGGCGTCCGGACCGATCTCCACCAGGGCATCGGCACCGGCGGCCCGCACGGCGGCGACGGCGTCGGCGAAACGGACGGTCTCACGGACGTTGCGGACCCAGTACCCCGGGTCGCACAGCTCGTCGCCCACCACAGCACCGGTCACACTCGAGACGAACGCCAGCTTCGGCGCGTGGAAGGTCACCGACTCCAGCACCCGCCGGAAATCGTCCAGGACCGGGTCCATCAGGTGCGAGTGGAAGGCATGGCTGACCGACAGCCGCTTCGTACGACGACCCGACCAACGCGCAGCCTCAGCCAGGACGGCCTCCTCGTTCCCGGACAGGACCACCGACGACGGACCGTTGACCGCCGCCAGCTCCACCCCCTCCGGCAACTCCAGCTCCGCCTCACTCACCTGCACCGCGACCATCGCGCCGCCCTCCGGCAACGCCTGCATCAACCGGCCACGCGCCGCCACCACCCGCACCGCATCCCCGAGCGACCACACACCCGCCACACACGCAGCAGCCAACTCGCCCACGGAATGACCCAGTACCGCATCCGGCGTCACACCCCACGACTCCAACAACCGGAACAGCGCCACCTCGAACGCGAACAACCCAGCCTGCGCATACACCGTCTGATCCAGATCAGAACCGGAGATCACCTCCCGCAACGGCCGCTCCAGCAGACCGTCGAACGCCTCACACACCTCCGCGAACGCCTCGGCGAACACCGGGTACGCGGCGGCCAGTTCCTCACCCATCCCGGCCCGCTGCGCACCCTGCCCCGCGAACACGAACGCGGTCAGTCCGTCACGCGAGGACAGCAGCTCCGGATCCGCCAGGGCGGCGAGCAGCTCGTCGCGGTCGGTGCCGACGACGACGGCGCTGTGCTCGAAGCGAGAGCGTGCGGTGGCCAGGCTGAGGCCGATGTCGGCCGGACGCACCTCGGGATGCTCCGCGGCGAACGCACGCAGCCGCTTGATCTGCGCCCGCAGCGCCCCCTCGGACCGGGCCGACAACAGCCAGGGCACGGCTGGCAGTTCGGCTGCCTCGGTGCGCTCGGTCTCCTCAGGTGCCTCTTCCAGGACGACGTGCGCGTTGGTACCGGACACACCGAACGACGACACACCCGCCCGACGCGGGCGGTCCTGCCGCACCCACTCACGCGCCTCGGTCAGCAACTCCACGTCGCCCGCAGCCCAGTCGACCTCGGGGGACGGCTCATCCACATGCAGCGTCCGCGGCAGCACACCGTGCTCCATCGCCTGCACCATCTTGATCACACCGGCGACACCCGCAGCGGCCTGCGTATGCCCGATGTTGGACTTCACCGAGCCCAGCCACAGCGGCTCGTCCCGCTCTTGGCCATACGTCGCCAGCAGCGCCTGCGCCTCGATCGGGTCACCCAGCCTGGTACCCGTACCGTGCGCCTCCACGGCGTCGACATCAGCGGCCGTAAGACCCGCACCCGCCAACGCCTGCCGGATCACCCGCTGCTGCGACGGACCGTTCGGCGCCGTCAGACCGTTCGACGCACCATCCTGATTCACCGCCGAACCACGCACCACAGCCAACACCCGGTGCCCATGCCGACGCGCATCCGACAACCGCTCGACGAGCAGCATGCCGACACCCTCCGACCAGCCGGTCCCGTCGGCCGCGGCCGCGAACGACTTGCAGCGGCCGTCGGCCGCCAGGCCCCGCTGGCGCGAGAAGTCGATGAAGACGTCCGGGGTGGACATCACGGACACACCGCCGGCCAGGGCCATGGAGCACTCCCCGCTGCGCAGCGCCTGGATCGCCCAGTGCAGCGCGACCAGAGACGAGGAACACGCGGTGTCGACGGTCACCGCCGGGCCCTCCAGGCCGAGCACGTAGGCGATACGGCCCGACAGCACGCTGGCGGAGTTGCCGATGCCGACGTATCCCTCCGCGTTCTCGACGGTCCTGCGGACCAGTTGGGCGTAGTCCTGGCCGTTGGTGCCGAGATAGACGCCGATGTCCGCGCCGTGCAGGGACTTCGGGTCGATGCCGGCGCGTTCGACGGCCTCCCAGGCGGTCTCCAGGGCGAGCCGCTGCTGCGGGTCCATCGCCAGTGCCTCACGTGGGCTGATGCCGAAGAAGTCCGCGTCGAACCCGGCGACGTCCGTGAGGAAGCCGCCCTCCCGGACGTAGGACGTGCCCGCGTGCTCCGGGTCGGGGTGGTAGAGGCCGGTGTTGTCCCAGCCCCGGTCGTCCGGGAACGGGGAGAGCGCGTCGCGCTCGTCGGCGAGCAGCCGCCACAGGTCCTCGGGCGAGGCCACGTCGCCGGGGAAGCGGCAGGCCATGCCCACGATGGCGATGGGGTCGTCGGCGGTGGGGCGGGCCACCGCCGGTGCCGTCTCCTCGGCGGGTTCGCCGAGGAGTTCGGTCAGCAGACGGCCGGCCAGGGCCTGCGGGGTGGGGTGGTCGAACACGAGCGTCGCGGGCAGGCGCAGTCCGGTGGCGGCGGCCAGCCGGTTGCGCAGTTCGACGGCGGTCAGCGAGTCGAAGCCGAGTTCCTTGAACGCCCGGCCGGGGGCCACGGCGGTGTCCTCGGTGTGGCCGAGGACCACGGCGGCGTGCGAGCGGACGAGTGCGAGCAGGGTCCGTTCGCGTTCCGCCGTGCCGAGCCCGGTGAGCCGGCCGGCGAGGGTGGCCGGCCCGGCCTCCGCGGTGGCGGCGCGCCGGGCGGGGCCGCGCAGCAGCCTGCGCAGCAGGGCGGGTACGGCGGTCACGCCGGTGGCGAACGAGGTGAGGTCCAGCCACGCGGGGACGAGGACCGGGGCGGTTCCGGCGGTGGCGCGGTCGAACAGGGCCAGCGCGTCCGGTGTGGGCAGCGGCACCACACCGTCGCGGGCCGCACGCCTCAGGTCGGCGGTGCCCAGGTGGCCGGTCATGCCGCTGGCGTGCGCCCACAGGCCCCACACCTGGGAGGTGGCGGGCAGGCCCTGGGCGCGGCGGTGGGCCGCGAGGGCGTCGACGAAGGCGTTGCCCGCCGCGTAGTTGCCCTGTCCGGGCGCGCCGAACAGGCCGGAGGTGGAGGAGAACAGCACGAAGACGGCCGGCCGGTGGGGGGCGGTCAGTTCGTGCAGGTTCCAGGCGGCGTCGACCTTCGGGCGCAGGACCCTGGCGAGCCGTTCGGGGGTCTGCGAGGCGATGACGCCGTCGTCCAGGACGCCCGCGGCGTGGACGACACCGGCGAGCGGCCGCTCGGCGGTGATCCGGTCGAGCAGCGCGGCCAGCTCGGTGCGGTCGGCGGCGTCGCACGCGGCGACGCTCACCTCGGCGCCCAGGGCGCGCAGTTCGTCGGCGAGGGCCACGGCCTCGGGTGCCGCGTCGCCGCGCCGGCCGGCCAGCACCAGGTGCCGTACGCCGTGTGCGGTCACCAGGTGCCGGGCGCAGAGGGCGCCGAGCGTGCCGGTGCCGCCGGTGACGAGGACGACGCCGTCGGACGGCCACGGGGTCCCGTGCAGGGGCGTGTCGGTGCGCGGGGCACGCACCAGCCGGGGCGCGAGGGCGCGGCCGGCGCGTACGGCGGTCTCCGGTTCGCCGGTGGCGAGGACGGCGGGCAGCTGCTGCAGCGCGTCGGGGCCGTCGACGTCGACCAGCAGCAGCCTGCCGGGGTGTTCGGCGCGGGCGGAGCGGATCAGGCCCCACACGGGTGCGTGGGCGAGGTCGGCCACGTCCTCGTCGCCGACCGGGACCGCGCCGTGGGTGAGGACGACCAGCCGGGTGCCGGCCAGCCGCTCGTCGGCGAGCCACTCCTGAAGGGTGGTCAGCACGCGCCGGGTGGCGGCGTGGGCCGCGCCGGCGGTGTCGTCCTCCCCCCGCTGCCGGCACGGCAGTACAAGGGTGCCGGGCAGGGTGTCCAGGGCGGTGACGGCGGCGAGGTCCGGGCAGGAGGGGTAGCCGGGCAGCGGGAGGTCGCCGAGTACGGCGATGCCGTCGACGTCGGCCGCGGGCAGCGGGACGGGTGTCCACTCGACCTGGTACAGCTCGCGGTCCCGGCCGGGGCCGCCGGTGACCGGCGGGCGCAGGGTGACCGAGGCGACGGTGAGCACGGGGGCTCCGGTGTCGTCGGTGGCGTACAGCGTGAACGCGTCCGTGGCCGTGTCCCGGTCCGCGGGGTGCAGTCGTACCCGCAGCCGGGTGGCGCCCATGGCGTGGAGGGTGACGCCGTGCCAGGTGTCCGGGATCAGGCCGGGGCGTACGGCCGCCAGGGCGTCGGAGAGCAGCGCGGGGTGTACGCCCCAGCCGCCGGCGGTCTCCTCGGCCGACTCGACGGTCACGTCGGTGTCCGCGTCCTCGGGTGCGGTGGGCGCGGGGGTACCGGTGTGCGGGAGGAGGACGCCGGTCGCGTGCCGGGTCCAGGGCTGGTCGTCGCCGGCATCGGCGGGCCGGGAGTGGACGGCGACCGGGCAGCTGCCGTCCGCGTTCTCCGCGCCCAGGGTGACCTGGAGGCGGAGGGCTCCGTCGGCGGTGTCGAGCGGCGTCTCCTCGGTGAGTTCACCGAGCGTCCTGCCCTCGCCGGCGTGCAGGGCCAGGTCCAGTGCGGTGCCGGCCGGTAGCTCGGTGCCCGCCGGGACACGGCCGGTGAACACCAGTCCGCCGGGGCCGGCGAGCGGGGTGACGGCGCCGAGGAGCGGGTGCCCGGCGCCGGTCAGGCCCAGGCCGGTGGCGTCGGAGGCGACCGGGCCCCGGGGCCAGAAGCGGCGGCGCTGGAAGGGGTAGGTGGGCAGGTCGACGCGGCGTCCGCCGGGGCAGGCCGCCGTCCAGTCGACGGGGGCGCCGTGGACGGCGGCCTCGGCGAGCGAGACGAGAAGGCGGCGCGGGCCGTCCTCGTCGCGGCGGAGGGTGCCGACCACGGCGGCGGTCCGCCCGGCGGTCTCGGCGGTCTCCTGGACGGCGGTGGTCAGCACCGGGTGCGGGCTGATCTCCACGAACACGTCGTGGCCGGCGTCGAGCAGCTCGCGCACCACGGGCTCGAACAGGACGGGCTCCCGCAGGTTGCGGTACCAGTAGTCGGCGTCGAGGGGGGTGTCGGCGAGCGGTCCGCCCAGCAGGGTGGAGTGGAACGCGGTGTGGGCCGTACCGGGCCGCAGCCCGTCGAGCACGGTGCGCAACTCGGCTTCGAGGGATGCCACCTGGGCCGAGTGGGAGGCGTAGTCGACCGCGATGCGCCGCAGCCGGACCCCGTCGGCCGACCAGGCCGCCATCACCTCGTCCAGTGCCTCGGGGTCGCCGCTGAGGACCACCGACGAGGGGCCGTTGAGCGCGGCGACCGAGACGCGCCCGGCCCACGGTCCGAGTTTCTCCGTGACCGTGGCTTCGGGCAGGGCCACGGACACCATGCCGCCCCGGCCGGCCAGCCGCTCGGCGATGAGCCGCGAGCGCAGGGCGACGATCCGGGCCCCGTCGGCCAGGGACAGCGCGCCCGCCACGCAGGCGGCGGCGATCTCCCCCTGCGAATGACCCACCACCGCGGACGGCACGACGCCGTACGAACGCCACACCTCCGCCAACGACACCATCACCGCCCACAACACCGGCTGGACGACGTCGACCCGGTCCAACCCCGGAGCACTCTCCGCGCCCCGGACCACATCCAGCAACGACCAGCCCACAAACGGCTCCAGAGCCGCCGCACACTCCGCCAGCCGCTCGGCGAACACCGGCGAGGAATCCA
>NZ_JBIRXG010000064.1:0-22842 GCF_044388685.1 Streptomyces sp. NPDC020192
CCAACGAGTGACACCGCCGGCTCTACAACCACGCCGTGAATGGAGAGCTGATCCCGAGAGCTTGACGGCATAGCAACGTGAGGTGTCTGCCTTCATGCGCCGACCCCGTCACGATCACCCGAACAGGAACCCTGTTCGATCACACCCGCTCACGCCCGGAATGCGGATGGCTTCTAACAAACCACCGCTAGCCCAGGGACCACTGCTGGTTGGTCTGCCCGTTGCAGGTCCACAGTTCGGCCAGAGCGCCGTCGGCGGTGGAGCCGCCGGTGACGTCCAGGCAGAGCCCGGACTGCACGCCGGTGACCGTGCCGTTGGCGTTGAGGTTCCACTGTTGGTTGGTCTGGCCGTTGCACGGCCAGATGGCCACCTTCGTGCCGGGGCTGGTGCCCCCGCCGTAGGCGTCCAGACACATCTGGCTGCTGCCGCTGTAGACGGTCAACTGGTTGGCGGAGGTGTGCGTCCAGATCTGGTTGGACCCGCCCAAGCAGTCCCAGATCTGCACCTGTGTGCCGCCTGTGGTCGAGGCTCCGGGCACGTCCAGGCACTTGCCCGCGCCGACCGCGTGCAGTTCGCCGCTGGCGGTGGTCGCGGTGCTGCCCCCGGCGACGCGGAACATCACCGTGCCGTGAGCCGGGACGTTCGCGCTGATGGTGCCGGTGGTGGTGGACGTCGCTCCGGTCCACAGATCGGTCAGGGTGTAGCTGGAGGCCCCAGTCTTGCCGATCGCGGCGGCCGTGGTGGAGATGGTGGCGGCGCTGCCGTTCTCGTTGAAGAGGGCGACCGACACGTCACCGTTGGCCAACGGCTTGGCCAGCACGTCGAGCCCGCCGGAGGCGGACACCTCGGTGCCCTGCTTGCCAAGGGAGTCCTGGTCCACCGCGATGATCCGCGGGTTGGTCAGCATGCCGAGCGTGCTGGAGCTGGCGTTGGCCAGGTTGGTGCCGCTGATCAGCGGGGCGGCCATCTCGGCCCAGAGGCTGATCTCGCTCTGGTCCTCGGTGGCGGACATGCCGTTGCCGACCTCGAGCATGTCCGGGTCGTTCCAGTGGCCGGGTCCGGCGTAGGAGGCCAGTCCCACGTTGCTGTGGAAGATCGACAGCATGCTGGAGTAGCTGGCGGTGATGTCACCGGTGGTGCGCCAGCTGTTGCCGACACCCGCACCCCAGGTCCACACGTTCTCCTGGCCCCAGTTGCACAGGCTGAACAGGATCGGCCGACCGGTGGCGGCCAGTGCGTCGCGCATCGCGGTGTAGCGGGTCTGCGCACTGATGCCCTGGTTGTAGCAGTTGTCATACTTCAGGTAGTCCACGCCCCAGGAGGCGAAGGAGTTGGCGTCGGTCGTCTCGTGGCCGAGGCTGCCGGGGTAGCCGGCGCAGGTCTGGGTGCCCGCTGACTCGTAGATACCGAGTTTCAGCCCCAGAGAATGGACATAGGCGGCGGTGCCGGAGATGCCGTCCGGGAACTTCGCCGGGTCCGGCACCAGTTGGCCGGCGGAGTTGCGGCTGCTGGTCATCCAGCAGTCGTCGATGTTGACGTACTGGTAGCCGACGGCCTGCATGCCGTTGTTGTGCATGGCCAGCGCCGTCGCCTTGATCAGGGACTCGGAGACGTTGCAGCCGTAGGCGTTCCAGTCGTTGAACCCCATCTGCGGGGTCCGCGCCAGGCCGTTGTCCAGGGCCTGCGCGGGTGCGGCCGTGGTGAGCGCCGAGACCGGCAGCAGCGCCAGGAACATCAGCACGGTGAGCAGTAGGCTGGCGGGGCGTCCGCGGGGCGGTGCGGTCGAAGGGCTACGGAGGATCATTCGTCGAGCTCCTGCCTGATAGGGTGTTCCGCCGGTCAGCCGAGGGTCCACTGCTGGTTGGACTGGCCGTTGCAGGCCCACAGTTCGGCCAGAGCGCCGTCGGCGGTAGAGGCGCCGGTGACGTCCAGGCAGAGTCCGGACTGCACGTCGGTGATGGTGCCGTTGGAGTTGAGGTTCCACTGCTGGTTGGTGCCGCCGTTGCAGTCCCATATCTCGACTTTGGCGCCGGCCGCGGTGCCGGCCGCATCGAGGCACTTGGCACCGCCGTAGACGGTGAGTTGCTTGGTCGAGGTGCTGGTCCAGGTCTGGTTCGTGCCGCCGTTGCAGTCCCAGATCACCGCCTGGGTGCCGTTGGTCTGCGAATAGCCGGGTACATCCAGGCACTTGCCCGACCCGATGGCGTGGATCGGACCCGTGGTGGCCGTGCCGGCACCACCGGTGCCGCCCCAGCCGTACTGGAGCCGGTCCAGGCCGGACTGGTTGTTGATGCTCAGTGAGTAGTTGGTGCCGGTGCCCTGGAGGGAGGTGATGGCGCAGGAGGCGTTCTCACAGGGACCAGGACCTTGCGTCTGGTTGGCGAACTTCACGCCGACCCAGAGGAGGGAGCCCATGCCTCGGTTGCGCACGGTGTCGGTGAGTGCGTAGAGGTATGACACGTCGTTGGTGCCGTCCCGCGGACCGTCATAGTTGACGCCGGTGTTCATGGGAGCGCCGAACTCGGTGAGGACGGCACGGCTGTCGTAACCGCACAGGGCGTTCTCGAAGCTGGTGACCCAGCCGGCCTCGTCGGGGTGGGTTTCTCCGCCGAGGGTGTACATGTGGATCGACAGCAGGGTGCCGGTCAGGCGCGAGTCGGCCCCGACGGTGCACAGGTTCTGGTCGGACCAGGCGCCCGGAACGATGATCCTGCCCCGCGGGACGCTGGGGTAGTGCGCCACCCAGGCCGCGGCCACGTCGGCCTCCTGGCTGGCGGTGTAACCCCAGGGCTCGTTCATGATGTCGAAGTAGAAGTTGCTCTTGCCGAGGTACTTGTTGATCACCACGTCCCACATTTGGTAGAAGGTCGTGGTGTCGCCGATGACGCCGTTCTGCAGCCAGGGGGCAAGGACGACGTTCATGCCCAGGTCACTGGCCGCGTCGAAGGCCGCGGTATAGCCGTTCCACCAACTGCCGGAGACGGTCGCCCGGTTGAACCCCATGCGGACGGTGTTGGCACCGAGTGCCTGGTAGCCCTTGAGGATCGAGGTGGCCTTCGCGTATGTGGTCGCGTAGCTGTCGGAGGTGGACAGGCCCACCGGTGTGATGTCGCCGGTGACGAAGTTGTCGTTCGGGTCGGCCCAGTTCAGGCCGTGGAACTGGTTGGTCGCGGCGTGCGCGCCTGGTCCGACACCGGCCTGGAGGCCGAGCACGGCCATCAGCAGGGCGGCGATCACTCCGATCGTCCTGAGAAGTCGGGTGCTCTGTCTGGCGAGTCGCACCGGTGCTCCTTAACTGTCCAAGGTTCTATTGCTGGTTGGCGCCGCCGCTGCAGTCCCCCGTCTCGACCTCGAGAGGTGACCGTTCGGTCTCTTCACGTTCACTCCGTCACGGTGCTTTGGCGCTGCCGGCCGCCGGTGGGGACGGCGGGCGGCCACGACGTGGTGGGTGACCGGCAGCCCGAGAGTCGGGTGCGCTCCCAAGGCGGTCTGCTCGACTGGATCAACTTGGAGCCGGGGTGAAGATGCGATCGCGCCGGCCAGAGGGGCGGCCGGTGCGATCCGGATTGCTCGAAGGGCTTGATGGCGGGCCGAGCGTATGGATGAGGGGTTTCGATCGTCAAGACTTTTGTCCTGTCTGGTGTTTGACCATGTTGGATTACGCGCCGTTGTCGCGGGCGTTGCGGGACTCGCGGTGAGGTCGTGGGCCGCTCGGAGCAAGGTGCGGGCGCCATGGTGGGGTGCCGATGCGGGGTCTCCGCCGTGCACTGGCTCGCGGGTGGTGGTTTCGGGCCGTGCGGCGACGTCGCCGGGGTCCGTGGCGGCGGCTTCGGGAGGTGGGTGCCCCCGGGGTGGCGAAGGCGGGCCTCTCTTTCGCCGTTAACACGCCGTTTTCAGCTGGTCGGGAAAGCGTCGGGTGCCGCGGGGTAGGCTGGTCGGTGGTGGGCAGTTGCGGTATGCGCGGGGACAGTGTGCTGGTCCAGCGCGACGAGGAGCAGGCCCTGGACAGGGCGCGATCGGCGGGTCGAGCACCGACAAACCAGACATGGGATGTCCGCGGGGCGACGCTGGCGAGGGAGAAAGTGGCGAACAGGCCATAGGAGCAGTGTCAACGGAACGAAAGCACGCAGAATTCGCCCCTGCGCCACCGATCCTGATTTCTGGTATTCATGGGATGTCCAAGACGGGGATCAGCGTGGTACCTGTACGAGTGCGCTTGTGGGGCCGGTTCGGGGCGACCGCTCGGTACAGGAGGGCCGGGGCAGACGGGGACGCCGTACAGGTTCGATGTTGTCAACGCTCACCGAGCAAGAGGCTCTCCACCCCACGCTTTCCTGACAGTACGTCAGGCGGCCCATGCCGACGGGACGGCACGACGGCCGAGCTGCTGACACAAGCGGCGATCAGCGCGTTGATTCAGCGCTCACTCGCAGAAGAGGACGCCTGCATGAGAAAGTCCTGGATTCTCCCCCTGCTCACACTTGTCACTGCCGCGCTCGGGGTGACGGCGACAGGTGTGACCCCCGCCTCCGCCGCCTCGAACACGCCCTTGCGGGTCATGCCGTTGGGCGACTCGATCACCTGGGGTGTGGGAAGCAGTACGGGCAACGGCTACCGGGGCCCGTTGTGGAACGAGCTTGCGGCGGACGGCCACCCGCTGGACTTCGTCGGCTCGGTGCGGAACGGCTCGATGTCCGACCCCGACAACGAAGGCCACCCCGGGTACCACATCAACGAGATCGCCGCACTCGCCGACGCCTCGCTGACTCGCTACCGGCCCAACGTCGTGACGCTGCATATCGGCACTAACGACCTCATAGGGGCCTCCGGGGCCAACGACGCCATCGCCGGGCTGAAGTCGCTGGTCAACCAGATCACCGCCGACGTCCCCGACGCGACCGTCCTCGTCGCCTCCCTGATCGTGTCCGCCAACACCTCGGAGGAGCAGTGGCGGGGCACGTACAACCAGGCCATCCCCCAGATCGTGAGCGACGCACAGGCCGCGGGCAAACACGTCGCATACGTCGACATGAGCAGCCTGACCCCGGCCGACCTGTCCGACCAACTGCATCCCAACGACGCGGGCTACCAGAAGATGGCCGACGCCTTCCACCGCGGCATCCGGTCCGCGGACAGCACTGGATGGCTGAAGAACCCCGCCCCCGCCCCCGCCCCCGTGCAGTCCGGCATCGCAGGCAAGTGCCTGGACGTCAACGGCGCCAACACCGCCGACGGGACCGCCGTCCAGATCTGGAGCTGCAACGGCGCCGCCAACCAGCTCTGGTCGCTCTACACCGACGGCACCCTGCGCTCCATGGGCAAGTGCCTCGACGCCGCCGGCGGCAACACCGCCAACGGCACCAAGGTGCAGATCTGGGCCTGCCACGGCAGTTCCAACCAGGTCTGGCAGCCCTACAACGGCGGCTACCGCAACCCCGTCTCCGGCCGCTGCCTCGACGATCCGGGCTTCTCCACCGCCGACGCCACGCAACTCCAGCTGTGGGACTGCAACGGCGGCTCCAACCAGCAGTGGACCACCCTGACCGCCGGATGACCCCGCTCCCGGGACCGGGAGCTTCCCGGGCGCGGTCCCGGGGGAACATCGGTGTCGGGCACCGCCAGCCACGCCGCACCCCGCCCGTGACCGAGGCGCACCTCGTGGAACCTCGCCGCAACCACCGGATCGGACCGGTTCGTCTGGCCGCCCGCACCGGAGTCGCCACGCTTGGTGCCGAGCAACCCGCCGTAGCCGGCCAGCCCCTCGGCCAGGTTCCAAAACGGGCTCAGCAGGTCGGACTGGGAGATCCCGAACAGCAAGGAGATCTGCCGCAAGGTGAGGTTGGTCCGCCAGTAGGTGACCACCAGCCGCACATGCGCGGTGGTCAACTCCCCCGCCCCACGCAAGTCGAGCAACTGCCGGACCGCCGCAGGCCGCAACTCATCCCGACGCCGCCCCAAGCCCGCCTGAGCAGTCTCCGAGGCGACATCCAGTCTCGTCGCCGGCGCCGACACCCACAAGGCGGGCGGACGGATAACGACACGGTGATCACGTACAGCCCCCAACAACGAACAGCGGTTACATACAGGTCAGTTCAGCCAGACGCATGACTGTGACGGACGCGTCTGATGCAAGGCTACGAGCCGCGCACCAGCCTCCCGCTCACCGCTCACTCGGGCGGGTGACAACAAAACGTTCCCGCCAGTTCGACAGACACATGTGCTACCGACCCTCGGGGCCACAACAGGCATCCGGACCAACCAGCACGTCACAACGTCAGCACCAGCCCCGCCCCACCCGACAACAACCGCCACAACTCCGCGCGCTCAGACGGCCCCACGAAGACAGAACGCAAAGGAGACACGGCGAACACGACACCGACTGACACGACTTCACGTCACACAGATTCGGAGAACAGTCACCATGACCGACCGGTCCAAAGGCTCTTGAACAGCACTAACACACCCACACGTCAGTGACACACAAAGCCGAACATTCCAGTGGCGTCCCCCGGCCTCTGTCCGGCCCGCAGCCACCCCATACCCGTTTGTGAGAGCGTTGCCCGCCGGGGTGCATCGGTTCGTCCTGTCAGGCGGGCTGGGGTTGCTGGAGTCCCTGGAGGAGCAGTTCGATCAATCGGCGAGGGTCGTAGCGCGGGTCGCTGTCGCGTCCGATGCACAGGTTGCCGATGCCGCGCATCAGCTCGTAGGGCTGCGTGCCGGGCCTGATGTCGCCGGCGTCGACCGCGGCGCCGAGCAGCTGCGCGCACACGGGTTCCAGGCGGTCGAGGAAGTAGGTGTGCAGCGCGGCGAAGCGGCTGCTGTCCGACTGCAGGGCGTCGGCGAGTCCGTGCTTGGTGATCAGGAAGTCGACGAAGAGGTCGATCCACTGACGGAGTGCCTCGAACGGAGAGTCGGCGCTGGCCAGCAGGCTTGGGCCTGCCTCGGCGCATGCCTCGATCTGGTGACGGTAGACGGCGGTGACGAGATCCGCCCGGGTCGGGAAGTGGCGGTAGATCGTCCCCATCCCGACGCCCGCTTTGGCTGCGATCTGGCGGATCGGCGCGTCGACGCCCGAGGTGACGAAGACCTCGGCGGCGGCGGTGAGCAGCGTCTGCTGGTTGCGTACCGCGTCGGCCCGCTTGGTTCGGGCCGACGCCTTCTCGCCAGGGTTCTCGGTGGACACGAGGCTTCCTTCCCGTGCGGTTGACAAAACGGAACATCGTTCCGAATAATAAGAGGAGCAGCGTTCCGCTTAAGGTTAGCTGAGGCCGGACGTGCCTGACCACTCGCCTGCCACCGCCCGGCTTGGTGCCGGCAACGGCGCAGGCTCCAGAAGGGAACCCCCCGCCATGACTGCATCCACCGACACCGCCGCCACCTTCGGCTCGCCCGCCCCCGTCCTGTCGTACAGCCCGGTGGTTCTGTCCGTGCCCGGACGGCCCGTGGACCTCCAGGTCCGTGTCTCCGCACCCGCGACCGGGACCGGCCTGCCCGTCATCCTGCTCTCCCACGGCCACGGCGGCTCCAACAACCTCTCCTCGCTGAACGGGTACGCGCCCATCGCCAATCTCTGGGCGGCAGCCGGGTTCGTCGTCATCCAGCCCACCCACCTCAGCTCCTGCACACTGAGCCGTCAGCTCGCCGACACCCCCGGAGCCCCCTTCTTCTGGCGCTCACGTGCCAAGGACATGAGCCACATCCTCGACCGGCTCGACGAGATCGAGAAGACCGTGCCGCAGCTCGCCGGGCGCATCGACCACGACAAGATCGCGGTCGCCGGGCACTCCCTCGGCGGCCACACCGCCGGCCTCCTGCTGGGCGCCCGCAGCGCCGACCCCGACACCGGGGAAGTAGTGAACCTGCTCGAGCCCCGGATCAAGGTAGGCGTGCTGCTGGCCGCACCGGGCAGGGGCGGCGACATCCTCAACGGACCGATGGCCGAGATGGTGCCGTTCTTCCACACCACCGACTTCTCCACGATGACCACACCCACCCTGGTTGTCGCCGGCGACCAGGACGACTCCAAGCACTTCACCGACGTCGGCCCCGACTGGCACACCGACCCCTACCGCCTCGCCCCCGCACCCAAGACCCTGCTCACCCTCTTCGGCGCCGAGCACCTGCTCGGCGGCATCTCCGGATACGACGCCGACGAGACCACAGACGAAAGCCCCGCACGCGTCGCCGCCCTCGCACGCCTCACCTCGGCCTACCTGCGCACCCAGTTCCAGCCCGACGACCACGCCTGGCAGGCGGCGTGCGAGGCGCTGACGACCGGGGCCGACCCGGCCGGACAAGTCGAATCCAAGTAGGCAGCCGCGGCGAAGCCCTACAGCGGGCGGTCCGCATCGTTGTCGCCGCCATCGTCGTCATCACCGACTGGGCCGCGCCCGTCCCACACAGGGACGTCGACGTTCCGCGTCGTCCAGAGAACCACGGCCTTCCCGCATTCGCACCGGTCCCGGGCGAGAACAGGGCGGTCCAGCCGGAGGCATAGCAGATGCCTCCGGCTGGACCGCCTTTGACTTGTATGGGGCCCGCGGCTACCCGTCTTCGTCGTTGTAGGAGCCGCCATCCCGCTGACCAGGTAATTCTCACCCAGTGACCAGCAATCCTCACTTCACTGTCCACACCCCGCCCCCTCGAAAACCACCCTAAACACCCCGCAATACAACACCAATCAACCCACTCAAGCGCATCCACCACCCCGGACACCGAAACGAGAACCACCCCGGACAACAGCGCGAGAACTCCCACCACCGCACTGACATCACGACACCGAACAACCACCGACAAAAACCCGCAGATCATCACGCGCGGACCACGCGGGCCTGAAACCGCGGCACGCCCGCCACGCGGCACCCCTTGGGCCCCGCCGCCGTCCTGCCGTCCCGTCTCGTATGCACGCGTGTGCTCGCGCACGAAGGAGATACGAGGAACGTGACACCAGCCGATACGGCTTCGGGTCTCCGCAGGTTCGGGAAACTGTCACCATGATCAATCGATCCAACCACCCCTGAACAGCTCCAACATGCCTACAGGTCAGTGACATCCGAAGCCGAACAACCCAGTGACATCACGGCCGAACCTCACAACGGCGCTGCGGGACCGGGGCGCGGGTCGTGCGCTACGCGCAGCGGTGGGACCGGGTCTGCGCACGGCATGCACGGTGGCAACCGGACGCGGACGCCGACCAGCCGCTGGAGGGACTGGATTTGCGGGGCCTGCCAGAGGTCGTGGCCGCGCGTCGGCCGGGGGGGGGCAGGTGTGGCGCGGGGTGCGGGGCGGGCTGGCGTGGAGGCGGAGCGGGTGTTCGCCCTGGCGTATGCGGTGGTGTGCCGCTGGTGGGACCAGGCCCTGTACTGGGAGCAGGAGAAGGTCTGGCCGCCCCGGCTGCACCAGGTCGCCGGCGGCGACGCCAGGAGTGACCTGGACCGGTGGCGGATCGCGGGACGGGATCCGGTGGTCTTCCCCGTGTGGCGGCATCTGCCGCTCACGGACATCCACCTGCACGCGCAGCTGGCGGCACAGGGCGCCGCGGCGGGCCGCAGGGACGCTACTGGGACATGCACGACCGGCTGCTGAGCCACCAGGGCGCGCCGCGTCTCGATCACCTGGGCGGGTACGCCGGGGACATCGGCCTGAATGTGGAGCGCTTCGAGCGGGACCTACGGCATCCCAAGGTCCTGGGCGCATCGCCGAGGACGTGGAGTCCGCAGACCTCAGCCAGGTGGCGGGGACGCCCACCTTCTTCCTGAACGGGCGCAGGCATCACGGTGCCTACGACATCGCAAGCCTCTCGGCGGCGGTGCGGGCCGCCCGGACCAGGGCGGCGCTCGTCACGCGCCGAGGTCCGCCGGCGCCGGGAATGCGGGGCCGGCGGATGCCGTTGTACATCTTGCCTGACATGCCCGGGTCAACCGGCTCGGGTGCACGTGAAAGGGGCACCTCATGGCACGCAGCACCACGCGGCCCGTCGTGAAGCTGAGGTCGACTGCCGGCACCGGCGTCACCTACGTGACCCGCAAGAACCGCCAGAACGACCCCGACCGGCTGGTCCTGCGCAAGTACGACCCGAAGGCCGGCGCCCACGTCCTCTTCCGCGAAGAACGCTGACCCCCGCCCCTGTCGCCCGGCACCCCGGGCGACAGGGGCACCCAGGAAGGACACCGTCATGAGGCATGGCATCCATCCCGTTTCCCGCCCCGTCCTCTTCCGCGACCGCGCGGCCGGCTTCGAACTGCTCGTCCCCTCCACCGCCGCCGCGCAGCACACGGTCCAGTGGAAGGACGGCAACACCTATCCCGTCGTCGACGTCGAGGTCTCATCAGCGAGCCACCCCTTCTACACCGGCACCTCCCGCGCCGTCGACACAGCGGGACGAATCCAGCGGTTCGAGCGACGCTACAAAAGCACCACTCGGGCCGGCCGCTGACCGCAGTGCCGTCGACGACGCCCCCGGTCCGACCGCACGGAAAGGAGACGGCCATGAAGGTACGCAAGTCGTTGCGCTCGCTCAAGAACAAGCCCGGCGCCCAGGTGGTCCGCCGGCACGGCGTGACACACGTGATCAACAAGAAGGACCCGCGCTTCAAGGCCCGCCAGGGCTGAAACACCGACACACACCGGCGGCCCGGCACCAGCAACACGGTGCCGGGCCGCTCCGCGTCCGGTGGGCGCGACATCGGTCGGGCCGGTCCCGCCGGCCGGCGGCCGTGGCTCCCCCACGCCACGTCGGCGGACGGACTGACCCCCGGTCCGGGGGCCGATCGTGCGGGCAGGTGTTCCGGCCGTGGGGAGCCGCCTGGGCCCCCGACACCCATACGCCCGGCCGGCGGACGGTGCCGCCAGACGATCGGCGGCGGCCTGCACGGGGCAGCGCACCCGCCGGAGCAGGAAGCACCCGCCAAGGCCGCCAAGGGCACCTCTGGGGCCTTCGAGCGGGGCATCGAGGCCCTCAGGGCGCCGTACAAGGCCCGTACGGGCTCTGTAGGGCCCATCAGCCGATCCCACGTAGAGACTCTGCCGGACAGGACCGAGATCAAACTCGGGGTGTTCCTGTCCAACGCCAAGACCAGGCGAGGGAAGCTCACCACCGAGCGGCTCCAGCAACTCGGACTCGACTGGGCGTAGAGGAGGGGGTCAAGTGGCCTGCGCCCTCCATGACATGTTCGTCTACTCAGCTTGGGCCAGGTGGAACCACTCGACTGACGTCTCAGCAAAACGCAGGGCAACTGTGCCCCACTTCCTGCACTTTCTCATCGCCATGTGACTTCCTTCCCTAAAGCCGATCTTGCGCCTCTCACCTCCTTCCAACAGCGATGCATCCTTGCTCCGGTTAGCCTCCCGAGGCTCCGGCTGCGCCGTCACCTCTGTGTCCGTCTCGTCCGCTTCGCAGACTTCCATAACGCTCCTGAACAGCTCCCATGCCGCATGGGCGGCCAGGAGGAGTAGGAGCAGCAACACCAAGACCATCAACCACGGAGTCGAACCCGTCACCATGGCCACAGCTCAGCAGACGAACATGTCAAGATAACTTTTATCATTTTACTGACATTTTGTCAACGCTGTTGGCTGCCGCATGCTTTGCCCACGGGCGGGGCTTCGACGACATAGGCATGGAGTCTCGTGTTGTCAGTACGGCAACAGGCCAGTCCGGAGCCCGAAAGCCCGGTGCGCGCCGCGAGCGAACCGCTAAGTTGAGGCCATGCCTGCCCGCTTCCACCGCATCGAGGCCCTTTTCGGCGGACTCCTCGACCAGATCACCTACGGTCAGCTGGAGGCCCTGGTCGGCAACGCGGACGCGTGCGAGGACGAGGACCTCGACTACAAGGCCACCCACTATGAGAGGGACAACAAGGCCGAACTGGCCAAGGACATCGCCGCGCTGGCCAACACACGCCTGCGCCAGATCCGCGCCATCGTGGCCTCTAACGTCAGACCCACACCAAGGATCGAACTGATCGCCAAAGAAGACGCCCCGGGCTCCAACCAGGGCATCCTCCTCATCGCGGTGCCACGGAGTCTGGACGCCCCCCACGCCGTCATTGAACACAACCAGGACCACCGGCTCGCGTACCCGCGGCGCGACGGCGACACCACCCGCTGGCTGACCGAGACGGAAGTCGCCACCGCCTACCGGCGCCGCTTCCAGCAGCTCAACGAACGAGGCGACCGCATCGTCCACGTCGACCAAGACGCGGAGAACACCGCCGACCACCTCGCGGAAGACATCCACATCCACGGCCAGGGAACGGCGCTCTTGACCCTGGCACTCGTGCCGGACATCCCCGGCGACATGGCCATCGACAACCACACCGTCCGGCACGTCACCGAGCAGGAACTGCACTCTGTCCCTCTGCTCGGGCGCGCCAACGAAACGTTCACCCAGTCCCGGGTCGGGCCACGCCGCATCATCCTCCTCGACCAGGAACAGCCCGCGAATCACGTCGCCGAACTCCACAGTGACGGCTCCGGATCCTGGGCCGTCACCCTGTCTGCCTGGCTGCTGGAGACCAGTGAGACCAACCCCTGGCCCCATGGCGCGGACACCGACGAGATCGTCACCCTGGTCATGTCCGGCCTGCGCCACCTCGCCCGACACGCCGTGACCCGCACCGGCGCCAGCGGAACCACAGCCATCCGCGCACGGCTCCTCAGCCGTACCCACACCCACTCACCCGTCGCACTGCCCGGCGGGCCCCGCTGGCAGGCCATCCACCTCGCCCACGAGCGACAGGTTCCCGGGCAACAGACCGCGCTCCGCGTCAGCACCACCGCCAACCGAACCGCCACCGGGCACGCTCACGCGCTTCTGGACGACCTCGCCGACGGCGGAACCGGCCTCGCCCAAGCCACCTCTCTCCTGCTCAGCGATCTCTTCCAGCACTACGGACTGGCCGAAGCCTCCCAAATCACCCGCGAAGGCACCATCAACACCTCGGCATGGGCCGAACCGGAGCGCAGCCGCATCACCGCCTGGGCAAACCAAGCCGGCGTCACCGCCAGCTGAGGGGATACTGCCGCAGGAGATCGAGGCTGCGGCATACGGCCGCTCCCGGCTATCGGACAGGCCAGGTCGTCAGGCAGCCAGACCGAGCTTGTTCAGCGCAGTGGTCCAGTCGGTGACGATGGCCTGCTGCGCGGCCTTCAGCGTGACCTTCCCGGAACAGACCGCGGTGTGCAGCTTCGTCTCCACCGGGTCCTTCAAGTTGGTCACCGTGCTCGCCTTGTGCCCCGGGTCGGCCGGCTCCACCCACAGATTGCGGGCGTCGTTCGGGTCACCGCCGAGCTGAAGGCTGAGGTCGTGGTCGTACTCCGCGTCGCCGAGACTGCCGGTATAGCCGTAGGAGGCGGCGTTCAGCCGCTTCTCCTTGCCGGTGATCGCCGCCGGCGGGCGGATGCCCTTGGTGTAGCCGCCCTTGCGGCAGATCGTCGTGGCCAGATTCGCCTGCGTCACCGCCGGCGACGTTGCACCCGGCGTGCACTTCAGATCCGGCAGCGGCTCACCCTTCTCGTACCGGCATTTGCAGCTGCCCGCAGGCGGCTGCTCCTGCACCGTATACGTCGACTGCGGACCCGCACCCACCGGAATCTCCCCACCGACCCCGCAGGCACCGCCGAACCTGAACCGGACGGCCCGGCGGCCGACGCACCGTTCTTCCCGGCACCCTTCGCTCCGGAATCCGACCCGGACGACGAACACCCCGCCAGCACAAGGCAGGACAGCACCACCAGCGGAACAGCGCGACCGAGCGAACCCATGACAACCCCTCACAGACGACCAACATCTGAGCAGATGCTCCCCCACGCCCACACAGCGCTACGCCCCGGGCCCCCGGGCGCACAGGCGCACGCCTCCTCACACCGTCGAGTCCCGCGAGCGCGGCGGGCTCGCTGCGTGGCAATGGCGATTCCCTTCGTCGGGCTGCTGTCAGACGGCTGTCTTCGAGGCCTGTCAGATGGGGCCCTGGCGGCTACGGGGGAAGCGCCCCTGCGCCGGTCACGGTGCACTCTCCTGCGACGTCTCGCTTGGTACTTGGCGACGGCGGCGCCGCTGGACGGCGTCGATCGCCCTCACGCTGCCCTCGCCGTCTTCGACCCGGGCCCGGTAGTTCTCCCAGTCACGGTCGGTCCAGTCATCCAGCCCGGGTGAAGGTGAGCAAGATGCAGGGCCCGGCCGAGTACACGGCCGGGCCCCTAACCGAGCGCCGGGCAGGCCTTGCACCTGCATTTCCCCGCAGGAAGCGGACCGTCTTTCCTTGGACCACCAACGCAGCACCAGCCGCCCGAACTTGCGGCGACCAGCTCAAGATCAACTATAGCGCACGGGAACGTGACGCGCTCGCGGCCTGGACCCCGACCCCTGAGGAGGCGGGTGGCAGAGCCTGTACAGACCGCGCCCGCGGGGTGTGATGGCGGAAGCGATCCAGGTAGTAGGCGCGGCGGCTGCTGTGTCCATCGGGACTGGCGGAGGTCCGGGCGGCGGTGGCGGTTTTCCAGCACACGGCGACGGCCTCTTCGAAGAAGGTGGACGCGGACTCGGGCTCGTGTCCGGCTGCGGTCACTTCGACGAGCAGCCGCTCGGGCTCCTGGACGGCGTCGGTGACAGGCGTGCGTTCGGCGGGACTCTCCGGCGCGGGCCGGTTGGGCAGCCCCTCCTCCGGCCCGTTCTGCGTTCGGGAGGAGGTTGGCTGGGGTGCAGATGACGGCGGAACCGCGGGGCAGGTGGGGGATGTCGCGGCGACGATGATTTCCAGGTGTTCGGCGAAGTTGGGTCCCGGCACGGGGATTTCGAGGTCGGGGTGGATGTCGTAGCCGATGGCGACGGCGGTGGCGACGAAGTCGATGACCGCGGTCGCGGTCGGGGTGTGCCGGCGGGGCGTGGTGTGGGTGAGGCGGCTGAGGATGCGCAGGACGGTGGGCAGGCTCCTGTCGGCGGTGACCATGCGGTACGCCGGAGCGTCGTCGCCGACCGCATCATCGGCATCGGGTGTGCAGGCCCCGGCCTGGGCCTGCCACAGTGCGGCAGCCTGGGCGTCACCGCAGGACGGGGGTTCGTCACCGGCGCCGGCGGCGTACTGCCACCAGAAGCGGGCGCCGTCGTCGGCGCCGGCGAGTTGGAGGGCGCAGCCGAGGATCCAGGCGGTCCGTGGCTGGGGCAGCTGGTCGGTGAGGAAGTCGGCGAGCTGATCGGGTGTGCAGCGTGCGAGGACTGCCTGGCACAGGGAGGTCAGGCGCTGCGCGGCGTCGTCGTCGGCGACGTCGGGTCCGTCACCGTCTCACAGCAGCCAGCCGCCGTCGGTGAATGCGGGATAGGCGATGTCGTCGTACGGGACGACGTCGGAGGGGATTTGAGGATCGGGCAGCAGCCGGGACTTGGCGAGAAGGTCGTCGATGATGCTCATGGCCGGGGTGATCACTCCAGGGTGTCGGTGGGGAGGTTGAGGCCGTTCAGCGCCCCTCGGGCGTAGCGGTCCAGGCTGTGGGTCATGGCGGGCGTCAGGCCGACGATGCCGGGCACGGCGTCGGGGTGGACGTCGCACAGGTGGCGCAGGACGATGACGTCCATCTGGTCCTGGGGCAGCCGGGCGATCGCGTCCAAGAAGCGCGCCATCGTGCCCGAGACAATCGTCGTCGACCGGGGCAAGGTCTTCGTCTCCGCCGCGTTCACCGCCGCCTGCGAAACCCTCGGCATCAGCGTCCAGCCCTCCCCACCCCACGCCCCCACCGCCAAAGGCATCGCGGAGCACGCCTTCGGCACCATCAACGCACTGTTCTGCCAGCACCTGCCCGGCTACACCGGATCCGACGTCACCCGCCGCGGGGCCGAAACCGAGCGAGAAGCCTGCTACAGCGTCGCCCAGCTGCAGGACCTCCTCGACGAATGGCTGGTCCACTACCACCACCGCCCCCACGAATGCCTGCGCCACCCGATGATGCGCCGCAAGGCACTCACGCCGAACCAGATGTGGGCCGCGCTGGTCGCCGTCGCGGGTACGTGCCGGTCCCGCTGACCGGCCACGACTACCTTGAGCTGCTGCCCGTGCGCTGGCAGGCCATCACCGCCTCCGGTATCCGCATCCACCACCGCACCTACGACGCGGACCTCCTCGCCCCCTACCGCGGCCGCCTCTCCCCCATCGCCGGACGGGGCGCGAAATGGGAGATCCACTACAACCCCCACGACGTCCGAAAGATCTGGGTCCGCCTGCCCGACGGCCACCTCACCGAAGTCCCCTGGATCCACCGCGACCACGTCCACCAGCCGTTCAACGACCGCACCTGGCAGCACATCAAACCCTCGCCCTGCACAGCAACCACGGCGACGCCGACAGTTACGAAGCCGACCTCGCCGACGCCCTCGACCAGCTCATGCGCCGCATCGACAGCGGCGACGCCACCAAGACCGAACAGGCCCTCATGGCCCGCACCACAGTCGCGCTCCCCACAGCCCGACACTCACGACACAACACCGGTCAGCACGCCGGCGACCCAGCACAGACAGCGAGGACGACAGCATCGACGACCTCGACGACCAGCCCGACGACGACTCCCCCACCGCCACGGCCACCGGGTTCGGGCTCTACGACGCACACGAGGAAGCCGACAAGTGGTGAACACCCCACACCCCAGGACCCCGGACCCGAGCAACGCACCCATCAGCACGGGCAACAGCGGTGCGGCTGAGCCGCCCTGGCCGCTGACCACCTGGCAAGGCTGGCAGCGCTTCGCCACCACCGACCCCGTCACCCCGCCCCAGCCCGACGACCCGCCCCGCAGCATCGAAGAACGCCTGGCCTACCACTCCAGCTTCGTCACCATCCGCACCCCCGCCATCAGCCAGCTCGCCGCCCAGGTCCGCACCCTGATGATCCTCGGCCGCCACCAACAGGCCACCGCACGGCCCTCCCTGATCGTCACCGGCCCCGCCGCAGCCGGCAAAACAACCGCGCTCCTCCACGTCGGCCGCGCCTGCCACCTCGCCCGCACCCGCGAAAACCCCGCATCGCCCGGATCAGCCCACGCTGCGGTACCCGTCGCGTACGTCCTCGTCCCGCCCGGCGCCACCGCGAAAACCCTCATCACCGAGTTCGCCCGCTACCTCGGCATCCCCGTCACCGCCCGCATGGCCCAGACCCAGCTCACCGACGCCGTCTGCCACACCTACACCCAGGCCGGCGTCCAACTCGTCCTCATCGACGAAATCCACCGCCTCGACCCCCGCACCACCACCGGAGCCCAAACCGCCGACCTCATCAAAGACCTCACCGAACGCCTGCCCACGACCTTCGTCTACGCAGGCATCAACGTCACCGACACACCCCTCTTCAGCGGGACACGGGGTGCCCAACTCGCCGGACGCGCCACCCTCATCACCTGCGGCCCCCTCCCCGCCCGCCACGGCACCCACCACCCCTTCACCGACGTCATCACCGACATCGAAAACAACCTCGACCTCCAACGGCACAAACCCGGCACCCTCCCCCGCCACGCCCCCTACCTCCACCAGCGCACCCGCCGGCCGCATCGGATCCCTCACCCGCCTCATCCGCCAAGCCGCCAAGCCGCCATCACCGCCATCCACGACGGCACCGAAAAAATCACCAAGGCATCACTCGAAGCCATCCGCCTCGACCACCTCGCCGAAACCCACCACCGCCCCCGCACCCGAACCCGCTAACCCCACCCGCCGAGCAATCAGAACAGCCCCGACCAGCACAAACACACACCGGGCCCTTACACGCTGGCAACACCTTCAACGAGCCCAGCCCCACTCAGCGAATAAGACACAACCCCAGCTCACACACCCCACTCCCCCCTCGAACCAACCACCCAGACCTCTCAACCAATCAGCAACACACCAGGCCAACCACCACCGCATACATCAACAAACCCCCCACCGAACGTCACCCACACCGAGAACGGACAGCCCCACAACCGCCGCCACCACCGCGACGCGCTGGAACTTACCCATGAACAGACCCCTTCGTCACCCAGGCCGAACATCCGGACCGATTACATAGAGTGAGATTATCTGCACAAATCGTAATCATCGAGGATCCACACCCCACATGTCCCCGCCACCACCCACCCACCGCCCCAGCCCCCACCAGACACCACAACACGCCGACGCCTCAGCGCAGCTTCCCCACGGCCGCGCCGGCGGCCGCTACCGCTGCCTGGCCTGTGGCCACCGGCTGATCCTGCAGTGGCCTTCGAGCCCCGCCTCCCGCTTCACACCCCGCTTCCGCCACGACACCGTCTCCTCCGGTGCCGACCATTGCCCGGCCCCCGCCCAGCACCAGGCCAACATCCAGGCCGACCTCACCACGATGCTCGCCCTGCGCGACCAGCTGCTGCGCGTCCTGCCCCAGGCGAACCTGAGCCTGCGCATCGACGCCGAACTCACCGGAGAGCGCAGGGATATACCACCCGCACTGATCGTGCGCCGCGGCGAGCACGTCGTCGTCCTGGAGCGACCGCGTCGCCTGCTCACGCCGGCCGCCGTCACCCGCCGCCTCACCCAGGCGCACACCCAGCACCCGGCCCTTTCCGCGCATTGGTGGGTGTTCGACCGCGACGACCCGATGAGTATCGTGGCGAACTCAAAACCAGGCCATGGACTCGCCGGAGTTCCGGACACGCGGCCAGGATGCGGTCGAGACGTTCGCGTACGTCCGGGTGTCTTTCGACGGATTCGATGCTTTCGCCGTCCGAAGCCCGTCCGCTTACTCACAGGCATCAGGCGGGACGTGCGGGTCAACGGTCGCTGTCCCTTCGAGACGAGCACCCGCCTGCGGGGAGTCCGCCGGCTGCAATTCCAGATCCCGTGCTTGGCGCAGTAGGCGGTGAGCAGTGCGCTCGCTGACGTAGAGAGCACCCGCGACGGCCCTCGCAGTGTTAGCCTTCCTCGCTCGTGCCTCGGCCTGCACGCGCAGCGCTGTCCGCATCTGTTCGATGCGCTTGCCGCCTTCCGGGCCGATCAGATCCACGATGGCAGCGGCGAGGGGGTCATGGGGAATCACCGGGCACAGGGGCCCCTTGCTGGCCGGAACAGTCTCGATCCCCCGCCGGGCAAGGGCGGCCAGTCCGCATGCGAGCACCAACCGGAACGTCTCGGCCGGGTAGGTGTAACAAAGGCAGTCGTAGCGCATGACCGGCTCGTCGGTGAGGGTCACAACGATGCCAGGAGCAATCGTGGCGCGGAATCTCACTGTCAGGTCTGGCATCACGACCGCAAGATCCACTTCGCCCGGCACCACAAGCCCTTCCCCGACTGGGATGGGCGACTGCGCCCCAACACTGCAAAGCCGCTCGGCCCCGGTTGGGAACGAGTAGACCAGCGTGCTCACGCGCGCCTCCTTTGGGGCTCCCGTAACGCCTGATCGATGCCACCAGAACGCGATTTTCCTGGCAGTCCGACACCGATGCTATCCGCCCAATTGACGTGAAAGATGGGGGCGTTGAATTCATCAAGCGCAGCCCCAGGCGGGGCGCGGGGCTGCCCCGTGGCCCTCCGCCGTGCTGCTGGCCCGGAGCCGCCGGGCGGAATCCGATCACCAGGAGAATCTGTGAAGACCGACCAAATCCTGCTCGCACTCATCTTCGCCGTGGCGATCCTCTCGGCCGCTGCCGTAGGGGCCATCGCGCTGATGAAGCCGCGCGTCGTGCCAGCACTGACCTTGGCGGCCGCCGTCGGCTTCGGCGTGGCGACCCTCCTACTCGCCACATCGTGAGTAAGGCAGTGCTGAAAAGGGCCGGGCCGGGCCCCGAAAGATGATGGCTGGTATCCCGCAGCCGGTGGTGTGTCGGGCTTCGGGGTCAGATCTCTCCGGCAGCGAGCCAGGCAGCAGCTTCGGCGTCGGTCAAGAGGAGCGTCTGCGCCTGTCGAGCGGTGCCGTCCCGGATGACGTGAGCGCGGCGGGGCGGGACCGGCTATCGGGGCAAGCTGCTGCCAGATGGCGACGCCCCGCGTGTCGTCCTCCCCACGGTGCCCGGCACGTTTTCCGTCACACCTCGTCACCCTTGATACTCAGCTGCGCCCGGTTCCCGTGGAAGTGGACCCAGCCCATGACCAGGCGGAAGCGCTGGTGCGCCTCCAGGCGTTCCAAGTGTGCCGGCTCCTGGCCACGCTGCACCTGGGCCTCACCGGAGGCCACGAGTTCGGTGAGGGCGATACGGACGTCGTCGGCATCCTGGCTGGTGGCACCCTCCAGTCGGTCCACGGAGGTGAGGATCTCCTGCGGCCCGCCGAAATCGTCAACCAAGTGGTTGATCAGGCCGTCGACGAGCGGACCGGTGCGCATTGCCCAGCGGACCCGGTCGAGCCGCTTGGCGAGGTCGGCGCCCAGGAGCAGCAGGTCACCAGGCAACGGCAGCGCGGCGGGCATCGACCACCGGGTGCCGTCCGTGGTGCGCGTTCGCCACCGCCCTGAACGCCTCCCTCGTCCGGCAGAACCCACGCACGGACGGCCAGCTCCCGACAACACCCTGACCCAGAACGACGTGCGAGCACCGCGCCGTAGCGGCGACTGGTCGCGCTTGTCAGCCGCTGGCAGGCAGACAGACGGGTTCATGGCAGCCTGATCAACCGCAGGCTGCCATGCGAGCCGGTGGCACGGTAGGCGACACCGTACTGGCGGCCGAACCGGTTGGCCTCGGCGAGCGAACCGCCCATCGAGCGCAGGTAGAAGGCGTAGGCCACCGAGGCGATCTGCTCCTCGGTCAGATGCAGAACCCACAGACTGCCGAGCTGGCGCGCGGTACACACCTTGTCGGCCAGGCCCTCGGCTGGCGGTGCATGCCACTCCCGCCGCCAACGCCGCACCGACCGCGACGTCACCCGAAGCTCCCGCGCGACGGCCTCGGCGTTCTGCCCACGAGCGAACCGCTCGGCCGCCTCAAGACGCACCCGCTCTCACTTTTCCTGCTCCTTGGGCGTCAGCCCGCCCCCATGCGCGTACCGCATGACGACGTCGTACCGCAACGATCAAGAACGTCACGGGCCACCGGACTCCACGAGTTCAAGCTGAGTAACGGTAGTTCGTTAAATCCGGCGGTGGTGTGGGTTGACGTCAGGTTGGGTTGGTCGTAGGCCGGTGGGAGGAGTCAACTGCTTTGCTGGGGGCTGAAGATGACCGCTCGCCGTCCGTGTCCGCCTGCGCCGGGGCCGTTGGAGGACTACGCGGCCCGGTTCGACGACCTCTTCTTCAGCCTGGCCCAGCGGCGGGGCTTTCGCGAGTACCTGGCCGGACTGCTGACGCCGCGGGAGCGGAACAAGACGATCACCCGTCTGGCCGGGGCGGAGCCGGTGGCGGGCGCGGGGATGCCGAGGGTGCAGCGGTTGCAGTTCTTCCTGTCCGAGTCGCCCTGGGAGGTCGAGCAGGTCAACGACCGGCGGCTTGAGCTGCTGCGCGAGCAGCCGGCGACCGCTCCGCATGACGGCGGGGTCATCGTGGTCGACGATTCCGGGGATCGCAAGGACGGCATGGCCACCGCGCACGTGGGCCGTCAGTGGCTGGGCCGGCTGGGCAAGACGGACAACGGCATCGTCACGGTGACCACGGTGTGGACCGACGGCCGCGTGTACTACCCGCTGCACGCGACTCCCTACACTCCTGCCCACCACTTCGCCCGCGGCCGCTCGGATCCGGCTTTCCGCACCAAGCCGCAGCTGGCTGCTGCCCTCGCGGTCCGCGGGAAGGAGGCGGGCTTCGGCTGCCGGGCGGTGGTCGCGGACTGCGCCTACTCCGTCAGCGACGACTGGTACCTCGCACTGCGCGAAGCCGGCCTGCCCTACGTAGTAGCCCTCAAGCCGCGCAACGGTGTCTGGGCCCCGGCCCACGAGCCGCACACACCCATCGAAGCCGCACACGCCCTGACCTGGCAGGATGCCAAGCATCCCGGCGACTGGACGGCTGTGGAGCGTCACTTCCGCGACGGGCACACCGAGACCTGGTGGGCCGCTGATGCCCGCCTGGGCGGCTACGGACCCGACTCACCCTGCCGGCTGGTCGTAGCCACCACCGAACCAGCCACGCTGCCGGAGAAGGCCACCTGGTACCTGGCCACCAACCTGCCTCACCCCGACGCACCCCACGCCACCACAGGCCCACACCCGCCGTCCGACCTCGCCGAGATCGTCCGCCTCTACGGCCTGCGGCCATGGATCGAGCAGAGCTACAAACAGACCAAGGACGAACTCGGCTGGGCCGACTTCCAAGTCCGCTCCGACCGCGCCATCCGCCGCCACCAGACCCTGGTCAACTGCGCCTTCTCCTTCTGCTGGGATCAGTGGTTCGCCCCACCGGGACCCCTGGACGCCACCGCGCCGGACCCGTGCCCCGACGAGGGCCCAGAGAAGGGGCCCAGGCATACCCCTCCAGCAACCGCCCTGCTGGCCAAGGGCCTTACGAGCCATCCGCTCCTGGCTCACCCCCGCCATCACCCTCACCCGATGGTGGCGAGCCTGGACGGACACCGACCCACCCTGCGAACTCCAGGCCCTGATCGACGCGGTCACCACGGGACACGGCATCGACCTCTACCTCCGGATTTAACGAACTACCGATAGGTGACTCCCGTGGGCGGCGTGGGAGGCATCGGCCTTGCGCCCTCCACCGCACCACAGCCTCGGTGTCCTGTCTCAATGAAGTTAGGCCTCCGCATGACGGTGACCTGTGTGGACTGAGTTGGATGAGACAGGTCGACTCGGTTCGTTGAGACGAAAGGCCGGAGCCGGCCCGTGGGGACTCAGAGGACACCTCAGTGGGGGCCGGGCGGCCACAGCCCCCACCCCCCCCCCAAACCAGGAGGAAAAAACAACACCACGCGGGGACC
>NZ_JBIRXG010000065.1:0-21226 GCF_044388685.1 Streptomyces sp. NPDC020192
TTGACCTGGAGGACCAACTCCCAGTCATCATCGGGGTGTTCGGCGGCCGGGGCGCGGCGGATCGTACCCGCGTTGTTGACCAGAATGTCCACCGGCCGCTCACGCCCGGCGAGGTCCGCGCCCAGGGCCCGTACGGCGGCGGGGTCGGCGAAGTCGGTGCGGATGGCCTCGAAGGTACGGCCCGCGGCCAGGACGTCCTTCTCCACCGCGCTGCCGGAGGTTTCCAGCGAGGCGCTGACGCCGATGACGTCCGCACCGGCCTCGGCGAGCGCGCGGGCCATGGACCGGCCGATGCCGCGGCGGGCGCCGGTGACGACGGCGAGCCTGCCGGTCAGGTCGAAGACGTTCACTGGATGGCTCCCTTGGTGTCGTCGGTGCAGTCCACGAGGATCTTCATCACATCTCCGCCGCCCTCCAGCGCCTCGAAGGCCGCGGGCGCCTCGGTGAGCGGCACGACCTTGCTGATCAGCCGCTCGGCCGGAACGGTGCCGTCGGCCACCAGGGTCACCGCCTGCTCGAAGTCGGCACGGTCGTACAACCGGGCGCCCACGAGCGTGAGTTCACGCCAGAAGAAGCGGTGCAGGTTCACCTCGCGCGGGCGGGCGTGGATGGCCACCAGGCACAACCGGCCGCGCACGCCGAGAACCTCGACGGCGGTGTCCACTCCGCCTTGCGCGCCGGAGACCTCGAAGGCGACGTCCGCACCGGCGTCGCCGGTCCACTGCCGGACCAGTTCGGGCATGTCGTCGGCGCCCGGATCCCAGGTGGCCAGCCCCAACTCCTCGGCGAGTCGCCGCCGGTGAGGGCTCAGCTCGACCACCCGGACGTCGGCTCCGGCTGCCCGGGCGACCAGGGCGATGAGGATGCCGACGGGGCCGCCGCCGACCACGACGGTCTTCTCGCCGTCGCGGACCTGGGCCCGGCCGACGTCGTGCACCGCGACCGCGGTGGGCTCCACGAGGGCGGCGTGGTCCAGGGGGAGGGAGCCGGGCAGCCGTACGAGGGTCGTGGCGGGCACGGCCCAGCGCTGCTGCATCGCGCCCGGAGAGTCGATGCCGATGAAGTCCAGGTGCTGGCAGATGTGCCGGTGCCCCGCCTGGCAGGCCGGGCAGGTGTCGTCCCAGCGCAGCGGCATCACGGTGACCGCGTCCCCGGGCGACCAGCCCTCCACTCCTGCGCCCACCCGCACGATCCGGCCGGACATCTCGTGCCCGAGGACGGCGGGCACGGCGACCCGGGCGTCCATGTCGCCGTGGAAGATGTGCAGGTCGGTGCCGCAGATACCGACGTAGGCGGGGGCGATCTCCACCTGGCCGGGGCCGGGGGGCGGATTCTCGGCGGGGGCGGTGTCCAGAGTGCGGGCGGCGAGGTAGCGGACTGCGAGTGTCATCGTGTTCTCAGGGTCCCTTCAGCGCGGACGCCGATGGTCAGCAGCAGGTTGGCGTAGGTGCGGATGTCGGCGGTGACGACGGCGAGGGCCACGTCGGGTGAGCGGGCGGCGTCGTAGAACTCGAAGCGGCCGAGCGTCTCGACGGGGATGGGCGCCAGCATCGAGCGGTACTCGGCGATGGCCGGCGGCTCCGGCTCGCCCTCGGGGGGCACCATCACGTGCGCCGACTCGACGGGCAGAGCCCGCAGCAGGACGTCGAGCACGGTGGTGACGTCCAGCAGACCCGGCGCCAGGTTGAGATGGACGGTCCTGGTTCGCGGGCCGGTGGCCGTACTCGCCGGATAGTGGCCGTCGGCGAGCAGGACGCGGGCTCCATGCCCGGCGCCCGCCAGGGCTTCGAGGATGCCCGGGTGCAGGAGTTCGGTCAGCAGCATGGAGGCCCCTCCTTCCTTCGAGTGGGGTCGAGGCGGTAGAACGTGCTGGCGGTACCGGCGAGGACCGCCTCGGTCTCGGCGGCGGAGCAGCCGGTCAGGAGTTCCTCGACGGTGGCGGCCCATCGGTTCCAGCCGCCGGCGAGGACGCAGACCGGCCAGTCCGAGCCGAACATCAGCCGGTCGGGGCCGAAGGCGTCGAGCAGGGCCTCCCACACGGGCCGGATGTCCTCGACGGTCCATTTCTGGTGGTCGGCCTCGGTGACCAGACCGGACACCTTGCACCGCACTTGGGGGTGCGCGGCCAGCCGCCGTATGTCCCGCTCCCAGTCGTCCAGGTCCTGCCGGGCGATGGGCGGTTTTCCGGCGTGGTCAAGGACCAGGGGCAGGCCGGGCACGCGCCGGGCCAGTTCGGTCGCCTGGCGGAACTGGTGGCTGCGGATCAGGACGTCGTAGCCGAGGCCCCGGTCGCGTATCGCACACAACCCCCGCTCCACTTCCGGCCGTTGCAGCCACGCGGCGTCGGGCTCGCCCTGCACGAGGTGCCGTAGGGCCCGCAGGTGACGGCCTCCTGTTCCGGCCCGCAGGTCGTCCAGTACGTCGCCGATCGCGGGCGAGGTGAGATCCGCCCAGCCGACGACGGCACCGACCAAGGGGTCGCTGTCGGCGAGCGCGAGCAGGTCCCTGGTCTCGGGCACGGACGGCAGGCACTGGACCACCACGGTGCGGGTCAGCCGCCGCCCGTCGATCGGCCGGGTTGCCGCGCAGCGCAGGGCGTGCGGGCCGAAGGTGCGGCGGATGGGTTCGTGGCCGGGTTCGTCCAGCCAGGGCTGGGGCCGGCGGTCCAGGTCCCATACGTGGTGGTGGGCGTCGACGAGGATCTGGGCCTCAGACACGGGCCGTCCAGACGGGGCCGTCGGGGTACGCGTACTCCTTCAGGGACTCCGGCAGCATCTGTGCGCTCAGTCCGGGCAGGATCGGCGCGAGGTAGTGGCCGTCGGTGATGCGGACGGGGTCGGCGAAGTGCTCGTGCAGGTGGTCGACGTACTCGATGACCCGGTCCTCGACGGTGCCGGAGACGGCGACGTAGTCGAACATCGACAGGTGCTGCACCATCTCGCACAGCCCCACACCGCCGGCGTGCGGGCAGACCGGCACCCCGAACTTGGCGGCGAGCAGGAGGATCGCGATGTTCTCGTTGACGCCGCCGACCCGCGCGGAGTCGATCTGCACGATGTCCACCGCGCCCGCCTGCAGGAGCTGCTTGAAGACGACCCGGTTGGCGATGTGCTCGCCGGTGGCGACCTTGATGGGGCTGAGCGCCTCACGGACGGCCGCGTGGCCGAGGATGTCGTCGGGCGAGGTGGGCTCCTCGATCCAGTACGGGTCGTAGGGGGCCAGCGCACGCATCCAGTCGATCGCGGGGGCGACATCCCATCTCTGGTTGGCGTCGACGGCGATGCGGATGTCCGGCCCGACCGTTTCGCGGGCGGTGCGCATGCGCCGTACGTCGTCCTCCAGCGACGCGCCGACCTTCAGCTTGATCTGGGTGAAGCCGTCGGCGACGGCCTCGCGGGCCAGGCGGGCCAGCTTCTCGTCGGAGTAGCCGAGCCAGCCGGGCGTGGTGGTGTAGGCCGGGTAGCCGCGCTCCAGCAGCCGCGCGATCCTCTCCTCGCGGCCCGGTTCGGCACGGCGCAGGATGTCCAGGGCCTCCTCGGGCGTGAGAGCATCGCTCAGCCAGCGGAAGTCGACCTGCGCGACCAGGTCCTCCGGCGACATCTCCCCGAGGAAGCGCCACACGGGCTTGCCCGCGCGCTTGGCCGCGAGGTCCCAGGCGGCGTTGACCACTGCGCCGGTGGCCATGTGGATGGCGCCCTTCTCCGGTCCCAGCCAGCGCAGTTGGGGATCGTGCACGAGGGAGCGGGAGAACGCTCCGAGGTCGGCGCAGACCTCTTCCACCGACAGGCCGACCACGTGCGGGGCGAGCGCCGCGATGGCGGCGGCCTGCACGTCGTTGCCGCGTCCGGTGGTGAAGGCCAGGGCGTGGCCCTCCAGTCCGTCGCCGGCGTCGGTGCGCAGGACCACGTAGGCGGCGGAGTAGTCGGGCTCGGGGTTCATGGCATCCGAGCCGTCGAGGTGTTCGGAGGTGGGGAACCGCACGTCCAGGACGTCCAGGGCGGTGATGCGGGCGGATGAGGGCACGGTCGAGGACATGGCGGCAACTCCTGTGAGGGGCAAGGGGGATCGGTCCCCTCGCGACGAGACGTGAACGCGGCGGAGGTCGGGCGGCCGGTGGGGCCGCCCGGGTCACTCCTGGACCTTGCCGCCGGTGATGCGGGAGATGGCGAGGGCGACCAGGATGATCAGGCCGTTGAGAGCGCCGATCCACTGAGCGGGGACGCCCCCCAGCGTGAGCACGTTCTGGATCATGAAGAGCAGCAGGATGCCGCAGAACGCGCCGAACATGGTGCCCTTGCCGCCGTTGAGGCTGATCCCGCCGATGACGGCGGCGGCGAAGACGGTGAAGATGTAGCCGTTGCCCTGTGCGGAGGCGACCGAGGCCAGGCGTCCGGACAGCATCAGGCCGGCGAGGGCGGCGAGCACGCTGCCGGTGACGATCACGGTCCACAGCACCCGGTCGGTACGGATGCCGGCCGCCTTCGCCGCGTCGACGTTGCCGCCGATGGCGTACAGGGATCGGCCGAAGCCGGTCCAGCCGAGCACCACGATCGCGATCGCGAACAGCGCCAGGCAGATCCAGATGGAGGCGGGCATGCCGAACCATTCGGCGGTGCCGATGTAGAGCATCGACTGCGGCAGCTGGAAGAAGGTCTGGCCGCCGGAGATGCCGGTGAGGATGCCGCGCAGGACGATGAGCATGCCGAGGGTCACGATGAAGCCGTTGAGGCCGAAGCGGATGATCAGCAGGGCGTTGATCACTCCGACGAGTGCGCCCACGGCGAGGGTGAGGGGGATCGACCAGGCACCGGGGAGCAGGCCGAGTCCGTGTCCGGCACCGGCCGGGACGACCAGCCAGGCCGCGACGCCGGGCGCGAGGCCCATGGTGGACTCCAGGGACAGGTCCATCTTCTTGACGATCAGGATCATCGTCTGGGCGAGGACCAGCAGGGCCATCTCGGACATGGTCTGCAGGACGTTGATGAGGTTGTCGGCCTGCAGGAAGACCGGGTTGACGATCTGGCCGACGACCGCGATGACGACGATCGCGGGGACGAGGGCGAGGTCGCGCAGGCGGGCCAGGGGGATCCGGCCGCCGAGCAGCGCGGTGCGCTTGTTCTTCGGTTCCACGGCCTCGGCGGCTGCGTCCGCGAGGACGGTTTCAGGCATTACTTCAGGCATTCAAGTCCACTCCTTCCATCGCGGCCACGAGTTCGTGGTCGTGCCAGCCGCGGGCTATCTCCGAGGTCACGTGGCCCTGGAACATCACCAGGACCCGGTCGCACATGCGCAGGTCGTCGAGTTCGTCGGAGGCGATGAGCACTCCGGTGCCGGACTCGGCGGTCTCCTCGACCTTGCCGAGGAGGAACTCCTTGGAGCGCACGTCCACGCCCGCGGTCGGGTTGATCAGCACCAGCAGGCGCGGGTCGTCCGCCAGGGCGCGGGCCATGACGACCTTCTGCTGGTTGCCGCCCGAGAGCGCGGAGACGGGCAGCTCGGGTCCCGGCGTCTTGATCGCCAGCTTCTCGATCATGTTGTCGGCGAGCCGGTCCCGTCGGTCACGGCTGAGGAAGCCGTTCTTGCCGAGCCGGTGAGGAACGGACAGCGTGGCGTTGTCCGCGATCGACATGTCGGGCACGAAGCCCTGGTGGTGCCGGTCCTGCGGGACGAACCCGGCGCCCGCGGCGAGCGCGGCGGGCACGCTGCCCGGCCGGGGCCGCCGCCCGGCGATCTCCACCTCGCCCGCCTGGGCCGCCCGCAGACCTACGACGGTCTCGGCGACCTCGGTACGACCGCTGCCGGCGGCACCCGCGAGTCCGACGATCTCCCCGGCGCCCACCTGGAAGGTGACATCACCGTAAGCGCCGTCACTGCCCAGCGCGTGCACGGACAGCGCGGGCGTGGCGGTGCGGTCGAGGGTGCTCGACCGCACCTGCAGCCGGTCGGCGGCCGCCTCGCCGGTCATCGCGGCGACCAGCTCGGTGCGGGCAAGCTCCGCGACCGGCGCGGTCACGATGTGCCGGGCGTCGCGGAACACCGTCACCATGTCGCAGATGTCGTAGACCTCTTGGAGATGGTGGCTGATGAACAGGAAGGTCACGCCCTGGCGCTGCAGGTCGCGGATGCGGTCGAAGAGCCGGTTGATGGCCGCACCGTCGAGCTGGGCGGTCGGCTCGTCGAGGATGATGAACCGGGCTCCGAAGGACAGCGCCCGGGCGATCTCCACGAACTGCCGCTGCTCCACGCTCAGATCGCCGGCCGAGGTCTGCGGGTCGACGTCCACCGACCACGTCGACAGCAGCTCCTGCGCCCGTCGGCGCACACCCTGCCAGCTGATGAGCCGGCTGCGGCCGTGGTCGTGCCGGTTCAGGAAGAGGTTCTCGGCGACGGTCAGGGTGGGGATGATCGTCGACTTCTGGTAGACGCAGGCCACGCGCTCTCGCCAGGCGTCGCGGTCCGCGAGTCGTGGTGCGGGGCTGCCGCCGAAGGTGACCGTTCCCTCGTCGGGGGCCTGCAGGCCGGTGAGGACCGACACGAGCGTCGACTTGCCGGCCCCGTTGCGGCCGACGAGCGCGTGGGTCTCGCCGGGCCTGATGGTGATCCGGGCGCCGTTGAGGGCCACCGTCGGACCGAATCGTTTGACTATGCCCGTCGCCTCGACGACAGGCGGGCCCACCTGGGACCGTCCGTCGTCCGCCGGGGCGGGCGCGGGGCTGACTGCTCGCTCCCCGTCGCTCATCACAACCGCCTTGTACTCGTTAGCCGTTGGGCGCCTGACAGGGCAGGTCAGCCGAGGTTGTTGCCCCACAGGGACCTGTCGGTGCTCTTGACGCTGGACACGCCGCCATAGGTGCCGCCGTCGGCGGTGACCAGGGGGGCGGAGAGCTGGTCCTCCAGCACACCCTCGCGGACCTGGATGATGGTGCTGTCATGGTCGGTCTTGCCGGGCTTGAACGTCTTCCCGTCGATCGCCGCCTTCAGGTAGTACAGGGCGTACTTGGCGTACAGGTCGGCCGGCTGGGAGACGGTGGCGTCGATGTTGCCGGCCGCGATGTCCTTGAGCTCCTCGGGGATGCCGTCGTTGGACACGATGAAGACGTGCTTCTCGTCCTTCAGGCCGACCAACAGGCCCTTCTGCTTGAGCACTTGGAGCGTGCCGGCCAGGGCGAAGCTGGACTCCATGTAGACGCCCTTGATGTCCGGGTTGGCGGTCAGATCGGTCTGGAGCTTCTGCGCGGCGACCGCGCCGTCCCAGTTGGTGGCCTCACCGAGCACCTTGATGCCGGGGTAGTTCTTCTTCATGCAGTCGTTGAACGCCTCGGTGCGGTCACGGCCGTTGATCGAGTCGAGGCCGCCCTCCAGCATGACGACCTTGCCCTTGCCGTTCAGCTTCGTGCCGAGGAACTGGCAGGCCTTCTCGCCGTAGGCGCGGTTGTCGGCCCGCACCACCATGAACACCTTGCCGCTGTCGGGGCGGGTGTCGATGGTGACGACGGGGATCTTCTTCGCCTCCAACTGCGCCAGCGTCGGCGCGATGGCGGCGGTGTCCTGGGGCGCCATCGCGATGCCCTTCACACCCTGGCTGATGAACGTCTGCGCGTTGGCGGTCAGCTTGGCGACGTCGTTCTGCGAGTTCGTCGTCTTGAGCGACAGGCTCAGCTGTCCGGCGTACCTGGGCGTGTACTTGATGTACGAGTTCCAGAAGTCGGTGTCGGAGCGGGGGTAGTCGACGCCGACCAGCGGGGAACTGCTCGACGAAGTGGTGCCCGAGCCGCCGCAGGCGCTGAGCAGCGCCAGGGCGGACAGGGCTGAGGCGGTGGAGCAGAGAGCAGTTCTGAGTCTCATCGGTACTTCCTCGCGCTGGTCCCGGAGCGGGAGTTGGTGTGCTGGGCGACAGCTGTGTGCCGCCGCACCGAAGACATGGGATGTATGTATAGGCGGCGACCGAGGGTGCTGTCTAGGCGTCGGGTGAAAACACTGGAAAGGAGGAGGGTTTGGGGCTCACAGCGGCACTCGGGAGCTAAATCAATCCCATCAATGATGCGCATTCGTGATGCGCTGACGGCTTGTCTGCGGACTCACTGTGTGGCGGCGCCTTCGTCGCATGACCTTCAAACATTCCATGTCTGTCGCCGGACAATGGGGTGATAGCACCTGTATGTGACAAAACCGCGAGCCAATGAGGTTCTTTCATCCCTGCACGCCCGTTGACATCAGTGCGTCACATGGTCGAACTTCGTGCGTAACCTCCGGCGCTCCAGAGCCGTGGGCGTCGCGTGTCCCCCCTCTCCCCCATTTCAGGGATGTCCTCATGTCGAGCTCTTTCAACAGACGCCAGTTCCTGTCCGCCGCCATATGTGTAGCGGCGGCAGCCGTCGCCGGCGGCGGTCTCGGGGCCGGCGTCGCCCAGGCGGCACCGAGTACCTACACACCGGCGTGGCCCTCGGTCGACCAGCACCCGCCCGCCCCCGAGTGGTTCCAGGACGCCAAGTTCGGCATCTACTTCCACTGGGGCGTCTTCAGCGTTCCCGCCTACGACAGCGAGTGGTACCCGCGCAACATGTACATAGCCGGCAGCGCGGCCAACCAGCATCACATCGCGACCTACGGCGACCCGTCCGTGTGGCCGTACCACAACTTCATCAACGGGGCGAAGGACCTCGCTGGGAACACCGTGCAGTTCGCACCGCGGCTCACATCGGCGGGCGGGAACTTCGACCCCGACGCGTGGGCGCAGCTGTTCGCCGACGCGGGAGCGAGGTTCGCCGGACCGGTCGCCGAACACCACGACGGCTTCTCCATGTGGAACAGCCAGGTCAACGAGTGGAACTCGGTCGCCAAGGGCCCGAAGCTCAATCTGCTGCAGCTGTTCACCACGGCGATCCGGGCCAAGGGGCTCAAGCTGCTGGTCGCCATGCACCACGCGTACAACTTCAACGGCTACTACGACCACGTCCCCGCCCAGTCGGACCCGAGCCTGCAGAAGCTCTACGGGCAGTTGAGCAGGGCGCAGGAGAACCAGCTCTGGTACGACAAGCTGAAGGAGGTCATCGACTTCGCCCAACCGGACATCCTGTGGCAGGACTTCAGACTGGACGGGGTCGACGAGACGCAGCGCCTGAACTTCCTGTCGTACTACTACAACCAGGCCAACGCCTGGGGCCGCGAGGTCGTCGCCACCTTCAAGGACGGGCTCGACAACAAGGGCGAGGTCTTCGACTACGAGCGCGGCGGCCCGGCCGACCTGACCACCCCCTACTGGCTCACCGACGACAGCATCTCCAGCTCCAGCTGGTGCTACACACAGGGCATCGGCTACTACAGCACCCAGCAGATGCTGCACTCCCTCATCGACCGGGTGAGCAAGAACGGCAACATGCTGCTGAACATCGCGCCGATGGCCGACGGCACGATCCCGCAGGCACAGAAGGACGTCTTGCTCGGCATCGGCGACTACCTGAAACGCTTCGGCGAGTCGGTCTACTCGACCCGGCCCTGGACGGCGTACGGCGAAGGCCCGACGAAGATGGGCGGCGGCTCCTTCACCACCCCGACGGCCGGCACCGCGCAGGACATACGCTTCACCCGGGACAAGACCAACACGGTCCTGTACGCCACCGTCCTCGGCTGGCCCGGCAGTTCGCTCACGATCAAGACTCTCAGCTCCGACCGGATCGACCTCTCCTCGCTGACGTCGGTCAAGCTGCTCGACTCGACGGCCGGCACCTACATCAGTCTCGCCACGCCCGCGCAAGACGCCTCCGGACTGAAGGTGACCCTGCCGTCGTCGGCGCCGTTCAGCGCCAACGCGTACGTTCTGAAGCTCTCCTTCTCCGGGCAGATCCCCAGCCTGCGGCCCCTCTCCGGCGCCGTGGTCTTCGGGGACGTCAACTACTCGGGCACGACCGCCGTGCTCCCTGTCGGCGACTACACCGCGGACCAGCTGACGCTCGCCGGACTTGGCCCACTCAACCTCTCGTCCCTGCGGCTGGCTTCCGGCTTCCAGGTGATCGGCTACTCGGGAGACAACTTCTCCGGCACCTCATGGACCTTCACCGCCGACAACCCCGACCTCAGGGTCACGGGCAACAACGACCAGGTCACCTCGCTGAAGGTGCAGTTCAACCCCTCGACGTACTTCCGGCTCACCAACGTCACCGACGGCCTTGCCCTGGACAGCGGCGGCAACGTCGCCTCCGGGTCCAACCTCAAGCAGTGGACCTGGGACGGCAGTCCCAACCTCCAGTGGCAGGCGGTCGAGGTAGGCGGCGGCTACTACAAGCTGGTCAACCGCACCAACGATATGGTCGCCGACGGCTGGGGGGCCACCGGCAACGGTTCAACGGCCAGGCAGGCGCCGTGGAACGGCGGCACGAACCAGCAGTGGACGATCACCCACCGAGGCGATGGCCGCCACACGATCGCCAACCGCTCCACCGGCCTCGTCCTCGACGGCGGTGGCAACGTCGCCTCGGGCTCCGTCACCAAGCAGTGGGCCTACGGAAGCAGCACCAACCTGCTGTGGACCTTCACGGCGCTGTGACTCTCGCACCGGCATGACAAGCGGCTGCCAGCGGCAGCACTTTGGTGGCCCTGGCGACCACGAGGGTCTGCCTGCTGGCGGCGACCGAGGTGTTGCTGCCGGAGACGACGCGGGTGACGCCTTCGTAGCTGTATGCGCCGCCCGCCCCAACCGCCTCACCCCTGACACATCAGAGCCACCCGAAGCCGGGAGTACACCCATGTCTCAAAGAGGCCGCGCCAGGAGCGCGTCGGCCTGGGAGCGCAGGAAGTCCGCCCGGCTGCTCGAGGATCACTCGATATCGGCCGCCTTCAAGGCTACAGACGTCACGCGAGCCTCCGACCCATGTGCAAAGCGGGGAAGAGACGGACGCGCAGGAAGGTCACCGTCGCGCGCATTTTCCTGGTGTCGCCGACACCGGCGCGGGGGCCGACGGCCCGGGGCGAACGACCACGGCTGGGTGGCGGTGCTGCCGGGCCGTCAGCCGCTGGCGCGGCGGGCTTCACCTGGCGTGCGAAGGCCTGCGGCGGCGTACGCGAAGCACCAGCACACAGTCGGCACCGATGACTGGCAGGCCACCGACGGCGCTGTAGACGACAGCGTTGCTCATCCCGGTGGAGGCAGGCCGCCGGGCGTGCTGCTCTGGGCCGGCCGGCCGACGGGTGCGCCGGCCACCGTGGCCTGCGCTCGGGTGCCGATCGTGGCTGAGGCGGACACAACCGGCGCAGCGGGGGTCGGCGTGGCGCCAGGAGACGGGGCGGCAGTGCCGGTGGTCGCCGACGCGGGGCTTCAGCTGAAGAGTGGTGATCGAATACGGAGGCAGCGTCGATGCGGCCGCCATGCCCTGCGCCGCCGTCGTCAGGGCGGTGCCGCCCTTGGCACTCCTGCCCGCCCAGGGGCCGTACCACGGGACGAACAATGCCCTTCGCCCACGGCCAACGGCGGCCCTTGGCGGAAGCTGCGGCCAGGGCCGAGGCTTTGCCGCGCGCAGATGGCCGGCCGGGGCGCGCCGGGTCGGCATCGTTCACGCCCTGTCGGCGAAGTGACGCTGCCCAAGCCTGCGTGAGGTCCCTCGGCCCATGGTGGGGCCGCAGCCCCTTGTGGCTGCGGCCCCACCATGGCGTCGGGGTCAGGACGGGTCGCCGTACTGGAGGCCGCGTCCGTTGGTGCCGATGTAGACGCGGCCGAAGGTGTCGGGGTCGCCGGTGATGATGCCGAGGCTGCCGATGGCGCCCCACTGGTGGGCGTCGTCGTTGACGCGGAGCCAGGTAGCGCCCTTGTCGGTGGAGCGGAAGACTCGGGTGACGTCCTTGACGGTGCCGATCAGGTACAGGGCCTGGTAGTTGGCCTTCATCGCCCGCGCTCGACCAGCTCGCCCCCTTGTCGGTCGAGCGGTACGGGGACTGGCCGGCCTCGGTCCAGACGATGGCGGAGCCGTCCGCGGCGAGCGCGACATGGCCGCTCTCGGCGCCGGCCACCGGCTCTGCCCTGAAGCCGTTCCAGCTGCTGCCGCCGTCGGTGGAGTAGGCGCCGTCCTGCGGGCCGCCACGGCCGACGCGGACCATCATCGAGGGGTTGGACTGGGCGAAATCGATGTCGGTGCTGCTGCTCATCAGCGGGTTCCTCACCCGCCCGGCGGGCTCCTTGGTCAGGGAGTCGTAACGGAAACCGCCTTGGTCGCCCATGGAGGTGATGAGGGTGGCGCCGCCTGGCGGGGCGATCGCGTCCACCAGCGCGGTCTCCCTCCAGCCCTCGGGCCCCCACGGTCCAGTGGCTGGTGCCGCCGCTGTCGGTGGCGTTGGCGTCCTTGCTTTGCCAGATGCCGTTGCCGGTGCCGTACAGCACGTGCCCGGAGCTGAAGGGATCGATGGCCAGGGCGGTCACATCCAGTGTCCGATGCCGGTACCGAGGTAAGGAGCGGCGGAGGCGTCCCGCACCGACTTGTCGGCCAGTGCCTTCCAGGTCGTACCGCCGTCGGTGCTCCGGTAGAGCTCGTCCTGGGGCCACCAGCGGTCGAGGGGGCCCTCCACGCCATGGCAGGCGCTTATGCGCGACTGATCTCGGCGCACCCGGAAACGCTGCTGATGCAGATGCAGGGATACGCCCTCGTGGCAGCCGCCGAGGCGCAGGGCGATGGCCGGATCGGCGAGCTCGTCCGGGCCTGCTGGATGGGGCTCTGGGAAACCGCGCGCCTGCCGCTGGGTGCAGATGCCGACGAGGCCACGACCTTCCTCGCGCACGGCAGGCTGATCAACACCCTTACGACCATCGGGCTTCCCTCCGATTGCCGGAAAGCAAGGCGGTAAAGCCGTCGAAGCTGCTCCGGCTGCCGGAGGCGGGCGTCAGCCCCGAGGACGCGCCGTTCGCCGAGCCCGCTCGAAAAGGTGATGCGTCAGCGCACGCCTGCCGTATCGAGCAGGGTGGCCACCGTGGGGGCGATGAGCCCGGTGAGGTTGTCGGCTCCGATCCCCGCGCGGGCGCTGGCGCCGTCGAAGACCAGGCTGAGCTGTCGGGCCAGCAGGTCGGGATCGCTCGCACCGCCCTGCTCGGCCTCGGCCCGGAAAAATGCCGTCAGGTTTCCCTTGATCCGGTGGGCCACCCGGCTCGCAGGGTGACTTCGGTCCTTGAGCTCGATCTGCACCGCCAGATACCGGCAGCCCCGGAACTCGGGCGCACCCGCCTGCAGTTCCACCTGCTCGAAGACATGCAGGATCCGCTCGCGGGGTGAACGGCCGTCGTCCGCCGCGGGCAGGAGTATCGCCACGAAGGCGGAAGCCCGTTCCTCCAGGCTCGCCGCCAGCAGTTCGTCCTTGCTCTCGAACAGCTGGTACATGGAGCGCTTCGACACCCCCGCCGCCTTGCACAGCGCCTCGATGCCGATGCCGACGCCGTCTCGGTAGGTGAGTGTGGCCGCCGCCTCCAGCAGCCGCTCTCGGGGACTTGCCTTCACTTCGGTGCTCATACTGTGAGGTTAACTCGATTCGGGAGAAATATAAACCGATCGGTTTCCTCGGTCGGCCGGGACGCCTGGTCAGAGGCTCGGCGACGGCCCCCGGGGGAAAGGTACCGTCGCCGAGCCCTGAGGGTGTGCGCCTGCCGTGCCCGCGGGGCGGCGCACACGGAGGCCGCTCCGCACCGCAGCCCCGTCCAGGGTGGATCGCGGATCCGCTACGCCAGGGCGTCGGTCTTCTCGGGCTTCGCCGCGGCAGGGACACGGTGCAGCCCCTGCGGTCGTACCAGCCCGTCACACCGAAGCCGAACAGCGCGGCCGCCACGAGGCCGGCAGCCATCATCACCCAGCCCCGGGTCAGACCGGCGTCGGCCTGGGCGTCGTAGTAGAGGATCGAGCGGACACCGCCGGTGATCTGCCGCAGCGGCTCGAACTCCGCCAGGAAGCAGCAGATGCCCGGCAGCGCCTCGATGGGGGTGGTGGCCCCGGCCGTCGGCACCGCCATCCCGATGAAGACCAGCGTGACCACCAGCATGCCGGGCGTCCCGAAGACGGCGAGGAGGGCGAGCGCACCGATCCCGGAGACCGCGATGGCACACACCGAGTACAGCCACAGCAGCGGCAGGTGAGAGGCGGCCATCCCCATGATGCCGACCGCACCCACGGTGACCAGGGTGCCCATCAGCAGGGACAGGCCGACCATGAGCGTGCTGACTGATGGCGAGGGTCTGCACCCGGGTCGCCCGGACCAGCGGGCGGTGCCGACGCAGGGGGCCCATGTCGTTGTGCGCGTAACCGAGGGCGTGGCCCACCTGTCCGCTGATGACGTTGGCGGAGAGCATGCCGCAGACCACCAGGACGAGCGCGTAGTAGAACGCCGTCAGTCCCAGGCCGCTGTGCGAGGCGAGGGGATGGCCGTCCTCGACCGTGACGGCTGCCGGATCGGCGAGCAGGACGCGCGCCGCGGCGGGCAGCTTCGCCTGCCCGGTCCGTGCGGTGAGTTCCTTGCCCACCTGGAGCGAGGCGCTCTCGGCCGCCTGCGTCGTCGCCGACCGGGCCAGGCTGGAACCAGGCTGCCGACGGACTGGTTGGTCAGCACCGTCAGGGTCGGGCGGACCGGGGTCCCGGTGGTCGCGGTGCCGGTTAGTGCGGTGATGGAGGTCGTAAAGTCGGCGGGGACGACGAGCGCGCCGTACAACTTGCCCTCGCCCAGCTCCTCCTTCACCTCCTTCTCATCCATCACCTTCCAGTCGATCTTGCTCCCACTCGCGGTGGATTTCTTGATCGACTCGGTGATCTGCACCCCCAGGTTGCCCCGCTTGCCACCGACGCCCACTCCCTTGTCGGCGTTGACCAGACCGACGGGCAGCTTCTTCATATGGTCGACCGGATCGATGTTGGCGCCGACGTAGAGCACGGTGAACAGCAGGGCGAGAACGCCCGTGATGACGCCATTGGTAATCCACAGGGGTTTGGCGTGCAGCACGCGGAAGGGATCATTCCCACTCATGACCTACTCCGGTCTCGACAGCAACAGCGACATCGTTAGCAGACCGGACAGTGCCATTGCAGGCCGGTGACCCTCGGAACCGGCATGGAAACCGGCCGGTTTTCCCTCATCGTAAACCGATCGGTTTCCATATTCAAATTCGAGACTCATGAGGCTGCAGGTCGCTTCGCCGGGGTCTGCCAGCCGCCGGTGACTTCCTTGACGGGCTTGTGAGGGAAGCGGCGCTGGGCCCAGAAAATCCTCGCCGGCAGGGCAGACGGCCACGCAGTAGCCGGGCTTGTAGCCGGGAGGACAGGTCAGGCCCTGGCACATGAAGGCGCTCTCGGAATCGGTGACCCGGGAGCGGTAGTCAGCGGCGTCCTGACTCCGACCGGGCACGCGGCGACGCACAGCCTGCAGTCGATGCAGGGGGTTGCCGTGCAGCGCCTGCTCGTATGCGCTCACCTCCGCGTCCACCAGGACGGTGGGCAGCAGTACGAAGCTGCCGAACTTCGGGTGGATGACGTTGCGGTGCAGGCCCATCACGCCGAGCCCTGCAGCCACCGCGACCGTCGCGTGCACCACAACCCAGATCCGCTCGCGGGGGAAGCGGTCCACCTCCTGAGGGAAGCCGACGGACGGGTTGAGGCCGCGGTGGGGGCCAGGCTGACCGCGGCCGCGTCGTCCGCACCGGCCGCGTGGCGAGCCGCAGTCGCCATTCGACTGTCAGCGCGTTCCGCAGGGCGGCTGCGTGCCAGTCTCCGTGTTCGTAGCGGCGCCGACGGTAGTGGGCTTTGGCCCCGGGTGATCCGTTCGGAGCGGCGAAGGGCCCAGAGGTAGCCGGCGTGGTTGAGCCGGTCGTTCTTCACCAACCGCCGCGTGATGCTCGATTTCTTGCCGGAGGCACGCGTGATGGGCGAGGAGCCCGTGTATGCCTTCAGCCCCCGGACGTCGGCGAAGCGTGTGCGGTCGTCACCGATCTCGGCCAGGATCCGGGCGGCGAGCTGGATGCCGAGCCCCTGGAAGCTCAGCAGGATCTCAGCGTCCGGATGCTGAGGGAGCGCGTTCTCCACCGCCTCGGCGAGCTGGTCAGCGGCAGTGCAGGCGGCGTCGAGCTGCATGAGGAGGGCGAGCATCTGTTTGCCGTGGGCGTCCTCGACAAGCGGCGGCTGGTGGGCCCACTCGGCGCGGAAGATGTCGCGGGTTCGGTGGGCTTCGGCTGCGATTCCGCGTTTGCGGCCGGCCCGCTTGAGGGCGGCCTGGAGCTGGCTGCGGGTCAGGCGTGCCGCCCGCGTCGGGGGCGGGGCGGTCTTGAGGAGTTCACGTGCCTCGGGCCGGCACAGGCCGTTGGCCCAGGTGGCGAAGGCGTCCAGGGCGGCCGGGCAGTACTCGCGCAGCAAGGAACGGAGCTGGTTGGCGAGCTGGTGGCGGTTCCACAGTGCGTCCTGCTGAGCGCGCGCGAGGACGGCGATCGCCCGGCCGAGGTCGGAGTCGTCGGGCAGTGGCCGGTGGGCGTGCATGTCGGTGCGCAGGATGTTCGCCAGGACGAGGGCGTCTCCGGGGTCGGACTGCTTGCGCGAGACGCTGTGCCGGTCGCGGTAGCGGGCGGCGGCCAGCAGGTTGATCCCGTACACCTTCCGCTTGCCGGTCCGCAGTACGGCGACCAGCAGTCCGCGGGAGGTCTCGATGGCCACCGGGATCGGGTTCTCCTCGGTGTCACGGCACTCGGCGAGAAGCTCCAGCAGCAGCTTGTAGCCGACGGCGTCGTCGGTTATGTGCCGCTTGGCCACTCACGTGCCGGAGTCATCGACCAGGGCGACGTCGTGGGTGCGTTCGGCCCGGTCAATTCCACAGTAGATCAAGGCAGTTCCACCCCGGCGTGCTGATGTTTGCGCTGGTCACGAGCGCATGCGGGCCACGCGTCGCACTGGTCCCAGGCATCGACCGCCGTTCGGATGTGCCGCCACCTCACGAGCCGTTCGTGGCACCAGCGCATCCCACGGGCCTCGGTCTGCGCGGGAGCTCGAAGGCTCGGGCATATCAAGAGGTCACCGCGGCAGAGTGGGCTCGCACCACCAACACCAACGAGTGGCCGAGATGATGGTGTTGACGCTCCCGAGTGCTGGATGTCACCGGTCTGACGAGAGGCATCAAGGCCCGTTCTGCAGAGGGCATACATCCAGCACCCGACTCGAACATCCAAGGAACTGCGGCACTCCCCCGGGATGCCCTGGGAAAGGGATCAGTTCTTCAGGTGAGCCACCGAGATCGCCGTCATGTACGTGCACGCCGCGCATCCGGACAAGGCGCTGCCCCGGGGTCCGCTGACCGGGCGGACCGCCCACTGCCATCACCCCGCCATGAAGACATCGACCACGCCCTCGGCCTGTCACTGCCGTAGCCGAGGCTCGCCTCGGACCCCGCGCTCCTTCCGGATCACGAACCCAACGTATGGCCAGGGTTGCTTGCCGTCGCCGGTTGCCCACGTCCAACACCGAAGTGCGGGGCATGGATTCTCAGCAGTGAGTGCGACGGTGCCATGACCGGTGGGCGTGGTTCGGTGTCAGCGTCAGCGTGTTCGGGCCGCGGCGGTGTCGCGGAGGAGTCCGGCGAAGGTCAGGGCGGCGGGGGTGAGTGAGTGGTCGGCCATGCGAACCAGGAGGATGCGGCGGACGGGGGCCGGCGGCTGGAGGGGCAGGACGTTGACGCCGGGACGGATGCCCTCCAGGGCCAGGGTGGGGGCGAGTGCGACGCCGATGCCGGCGGCGACCATGGCCTGGGCTTCCTGGTAGTCGTGGGCCTCGTAGGCGATCTGGGGCTCGAAGCCGACGGCGCGGCAGCCGCGGACGAGGGCTTCGGCCACCGGGTGATGGTCGGCGCGGGTGATCCACGGGTCGTGTGCGAGGTCGGCGAGTGAGGCGGCGTCGCGGCCGGCGAGTGGATGGTGGTCGCTGACGAGAAGGGCCGGCGGGTCGTCGAGGAGTGGGGTGACGACGATGTCCTCCCGGTCGATTCGGCTCCAGTCGTAGTCCCACATCAGCGACATTTCGATCTCCCGGTTCTCCAGCATGGTCCAGAGCCCGGCGATGCGGGCGCTGCGGACGGTCAGCCGTACGTCGGGGTGGGCGTCCCGGAAGGCGATCACGGCCTGTGGGAGGAGCGAGGCGCCGACGGTGGGGAAGGTGCCGATGCGCAGCGTGCCCGCGCGCAGACCGGCGTAGTCGGCGAGTTCGTTTTTCGCGGCCTGCAGTTCGCGTTCGATCCGTTGCCCTCGTTCGGCCAGCGCCCGTCCGGCGTCGGTGAGGGTGACGCCGCGGGCGTGGCGTTCCAGCAGGGGCTGGCCCGCCTCCGTTTCCAGGCGGCTGATCTGCTGCGATACCGCTGACGGGGTGTAGTTGAGGGCGCGGGCTGTCGCGGTCACCGAGCCGCGCCGGGCGACCTCCGTGAACAGCAGGATGCGCCGTACGTCGAGCATGCCGCCTCCTCCAGCGTTCACTTCACCTTAATAGCCATGCAGATTTCCGAGATTGTACTTCACGCTGCCGTAACCCACCGTGGAGGACACCACGCACGGCGAGACCGTCGGTGGGCTTCCCCTTCCCTGGCTGTGAGGAGTCGGTTGTGCTGCGTCTGCAGGGCGAGATGATCCGCGGAGGAACCAGCAAGTGCTGGATCTTCGACCACCGCGACGTGGCCGCCACGGGCGTGGACGTCGACGCCCTCCTTCTCGCCGCCTTCAACGCCGCCGACCCCCGTCAGATCGACGGCGTGGGCGGCGCCTCCTCCACCACATCCAAGGCCGCCGTCGTACAGGCGTCGACCCAGGCCGGCGTGGATGTCGAGTACGCCTTCGCGCAGGTCGGTATCGGCGACGAGCGCGTGGAGTGGGCCAGCAACTGCGGCAACTGCGCCACCGCCGTGGCCCTGTACGCCGTCCACCACGATCTCGTGCCGATCACGTCGGACACCACCACCGTCCGCATGCTCAACGTCAACACCGGGGCCCGCCTCACCGGCACGATCCCCACGCCTGACGGCGTGGCCCCGGAGGAGGGCACGGCCGTGGTGCCGGGTACCTCGGCGCCGGGGGTGCCGGTGCTGCTCGGGTTTCAGGACCCCGCGGGCTCGACGACCGGCCGCGCACTGCCGACCGGGCGGGCACTGGACGAGCTGACCGGCCCGGACGGCCTTGTCGAGGCATCCCTGGTGGACGCCGGCGCGCCGGCCGCGCTGTTCGAGGCCAAGGCATTCGGCCTCGACGGCACGGAACCCCTCACCGCGTTCGCCACCGCAGTGCCCGCGCTGACACTGCTGCGCCGCCAGGCAGCGCTGGCCATGGGCCTGGCCCACGAGGGCGATCCGGTCAGCCACGCGGTGCCGAAGGTCGGCATCGTCGCCCGGCCTGCCCCCTATCGCACCACACAGGACATCCTCGTCAACCAGGACGAGTACGACCTGGCCGTGCGCATGGTCTCCATGCACGCGCCGCACCCGGCGATCGGCCTGACCTCCGCCGTGGCCCTGGCCACGGCCGCCGCCACCCCTGGCACCCTCGCCCACCGCGTAGCCCGGCAGACCGCCGACGGCACGCTGCGCCTGGGCACCCCCGCCGGCGTGGTCACCACCCAAGCCGTCCCCGCACCGGACAGCGCGTCCCCCACGGTGCTGCTGCACCGCGCCGCCCGGCGTATCGCCCGAGCCGAACTCCTCGTTCCCGTCCTGGAAGGACGCCCCGCATGAGCCGCAACGACGCCGCCCCGGGTACCGTCACCGCACCACCGGGCCGCATCCGCCGGATGCTGTCCCACCTGTACGTCCAGTGCCTGATCGCCGTCCTCCTCGGCGCCGCCGTGGGCGGGTTGTGGCCGTCCGTCGGCTCCGACCTCAAGCCGCTCGGCGACGGCTTCATCGCGCTGGTGAAGATGTTCATCGCACCGATCATCTTCTGCACGGTCGTCCACGGCATCGCCTCCATGGGCAATGCCCGCGCGGTCGGCCGCGTGAGCCTGAAGGCTCTGGTCTACTTCGAGGTGCTGACCACCGTGGCCATGGTGATCGGCCTGGTCGTCGTCAACGTCGTCAAGCCGGGCAGCGGTCTGCACATCGACCTCTCGACCCTGTCCGCCAAGGGCCTGCCGCCGGAGGCGACCACGGCCCACGAGGGCTTCGCCGCCTTCCTCCTCGCCACCATCCCCGCCACCCTGGTCAGCGCCCTGACCGGCAACGAGATCCTGCCGGTGCTGCTGGTGTCGGTGCTGTTCGGATTCGGCCTGCACGCCAGCGGAGAGGCCGGCCTGAGCATCGCCCGGGGCGTCGAGAAGTTCTCCACGGTCCTGTTCACACTCATCCGCTGGATCATGCGGCTGGCCCCCATCGGCGCGTTCGGCTCGATGGCCTTCACCATCGGCCACTACGGCCTGGGCACCCTGCGCCACCTGGCCCTGCTGGTCGGCTCGTTCTGGCTGACCGCCCTCTTCTTCGTCCTGGTCGTCCTCGGGACCGTGATGCGCCTGAACGGACTGCGGCTGCTGCCCTTCCTGCGCTACATCAAGGAAGAGCTGCTGATCGTCCTGGGCACCTCCTCCACGGAGCCCGTCCTACCGCGCATGATGGCCAAGCTCCAGCACGCGGGCGCCTCGAAACCGGTCGTCGGCATCACGCTGCCCGCCGGGTACTCCTTCAACCTCGACGGCACCGCCATCTACCTGACCATGGGCTCGGTCTTCCTCGCCCAGGCCCTCGGCATCCACCTCAGCCTCACCCAGCAGCTGGCCATGCTCGCCGTCATGCTGCTCACCTCCAAGGGCGCCGCAGGCGTCACCGGCTCCGGTTTCATCGCCCTGGCCGCCACTCTCAGCGCCGTCCCACACGTCCCGGTCGCCGCCCTCGCGCTGATCTTCGGCGTCGACCGGTTCATGTCCGAGGCCCGCGCCCTGACCAGCCTGGTCGGCAACGGCGTCGCCACCCTGGCCGTCGCCCGCTGGGAGGGCGAGCTCGACGAGGACCGCGCCAAGGCCGTCCTGCGCGGCGAGATTCCCTACGCCCCTGCTCCCGCTCCTTCTCCGGTGCCGGCCGAGCACGATCCGACGGAGACGCCGGCACCAACCCGCGACCCCGTTCCCGCCGCAAGCTGACGTCACATGGGCGGGGCGGGGCGCGGCCCCCCCCCCCCCGCCGCCCCCCCCCCCCCCCCCCCCCGGGGGGGGCGCGCCCCCCGGCCCCGGGCGGCAGACCCACCAGACACCCCCCCCAGAACCCCCCCCCC
>NZ_JBIRXG010000066.1:0-20466 GCF_044388685.1 Streptomyces sp. NPDC020192
CGGACCACCCGGCCTACCAGCAGATCATGGCGGTGTTCACCGCGGCCGACCATCCGCTGCGTGCGCGGCAGGTGTGCGAGTCGATGGACCTGGAAATCGCGCCCAACAACATCAACAACGTCCGCCTCAAGCTCAAGCGGCTGGCCGACCGCGGAATCCTGGCCGAAACCGAGCCAGGACTGTTCACCAGGCCACGCCCGCAATCGCCCGGAATTCAGCCCTGACCAGCACGCCTACTCGAGGTCCATGGCCGAGTCGGCCGATGCCTCACGGCCCATCGCCTCGGACGGCGCGGTCTTGATGCTGCCCGGAGCCCAGCCGAGGAGTTCCTCGAAGCTCCGGGCAACGGTCGGGGTGGGCAGGTCCCCACGGCCGCGTTCGAAGGTCCTGATGGTCGCCTCACTCAGCCAGGTGCGGCGCGCGAGTTCACGCTCCGAGATGCCTTCGGCCTCACGGAACTCGATGAGGGCTCTCGCCAGCCGTGTCGAATCCTCTCCACTCATGACCGCAGTATGTCGCCGAGCCCGGGCCGGGATGGCCCTCTTGCTCGGTCCCATGCCAGGGCACCGGGCCGCGGCAACACGCCCGCCAGGCCGAATCCCAGTCGATTTGTTCGTCCTCGCCATACAACCGGTACTCGTTAACAGTCCTGATCTGCACACCAATGCCATAGCAGAGTCAGACACAAGGCAAAAACTCGCATACCGCCCTCTGACACACATTCGCCGCTACCTCGGCCAGGTCTCCGACCGGATGGCCGAACACTACGTCCACCTCACCCAGTCCGACCTGGACAACGTCCTCCAACACGTCTGGGTCGCCGGCCCCGGCACCGCCAGCCCCGGCAAACTTCTGACCGGCCAGTCCGCCACCACGCTGACCCGCGAGCAGGCCCAGGCCCTCGCGATCGACCTCACCCGCCGCAGCACCCCCGCCGAGGGCGGCTTCTGCACCTTCCAGCCCGTCGTCGACGGCGGCGCCTGCCCCTGGAACCTCGACTGCGACAAGTTCGTCCTCTCCGGCGCCGATCTCCTCTACTGGCGGCGCAAGCGCGAGCAGTGGCGGCTGCTGGCCGAAGGCGCCCCGGACGATGCCACCGCCGACTACCTCCACCGCTACTTCGCGCCCACCGCCCGCGCCATCGACGGCCTGGAGAAGGCCCTGACCGGCCTCGGACTCCTCGACGACGCCCTCGCACTGGACCTACGCAAACCCCAGGACTACTTCCACCACGTATGGTCCACCGCCTTCCGCGCCACCGACCTCGCCGACGCGGGCGACGACGAGCAGCGCGAGTACAGCGATACGTGCACACCCGACGGCGACGCACCCGAACAGGACTCCGCATGAACACCGCAGCCGTCCCCGAACCCCGCACCGCAGCGGCCCTGGCCGCCCGCCGCCGCAAGACCGAGAACGCCCTCCAGCGCGTCCACGAGGCCATCGCCCGGCTCCGACGCGAGAAAGCCCAGGTCAGCATCGCCGCCGTCGCCCGCCGCGCGGACGTCTCCCGCACCTTCCTCTACGACAACCCCGAAGCCAGAGCCACGGTAGCCTCTGCCATGGCGGAAGCCGGTGAACGGCGGACCCATATGCTCGCCGAGCAGGACGACGAGCGAGAAGCAACCTGGCGCGAGCGAGCCCTGAACGCCGAAGAGGGCCTCAAAGCAACTCATGCCGAGATCCTCACCCAACGCACCCGCATCGGTGAACTCCTCGGCCAGATCCGCGACTTGGAAGCCGAATGGACCGAGGACGCCATCCAACAGATCACCACCGAAAACACCACGCTCAAGCAGCGCGTCCGCCAGCTGACGGCCGACAACCGCACCCTCGACGAACGCCTCAAAGCCGCACGCTCCAACCTCCGCTTCCAAGACCGGCGCGTCGCCGACCTCGAAGCCCAGATCACGGGCACCTGACAACGCAAGGATTGCCGCTCCGTCCGGTCCGGTGACCAGAGGAAACCCGTGGTCACCGGACCATGCCATATGCCAGGCTCCGGCACATGGAGCCCCACAACGAGCAGGCAGCAGGCGAGATCCTGCATCATCGCGGCTGGCGCAAGGCATTCACTGTCCAAGAGATGGCCGACAAGTGGGCCTGGCTCGTCGGTAAGGTCGAGGACGGTTACAGCGACCTGGTCGATGAGTACACCAACGACCTCTACAGCCGAAACTGGCTGCACGAGGCATGGCCGATCCTCACCGAGCGCGTGATCGTGCTCTGGACTCCGCAGATCAAAGCCCTCGACGACCGCTTCCGGGCCGCCACCACCTTCGACGACGGCATCGCCTTGTCGCAGTTCCACCGGATCAGCGGATTCGACCCCATCGACATGTGGTGGTGGCGACGCCACCCTCGTCTGCTCGTCGGCGATCTCGGTCGCTCGCTCCGCTCGGCGGGCGCCACCGACTGATCCTCAGCAGGACAACGCACACGAGACTACGCCGAACCGTGGCCGCCACCGGGACCACTCGGACGAGCGACAGCATCGACCCCAACTCGGCGCCACGGACATGTAGTCTATGAGTCGTCGCAGTTCAGAGCCGGTATGCAAGCTCCTGCGGTCGGTAAGGTCGACGAAATCCACCGCCTCAACCCCCGCACCACCACCGGCGCAGAAGCCGCCGACCTCCTCAAAGACCTCACCGAACGCATCGGCGCGACCTTCGTCTACACCGGCATCGACGTCACCAAAACGCCCCTGTTCACCGGAGTCCGCGGCGCCCAACTCGCCGGCCGCGCCAGCCTCATCACCTGCGGCCCCCTCCCCGCCCGCCACGGCACCCACCGCCCCTTCACCGACCTCATCACCGACATGGAAGCCGCCCTCGACCTGACCCACCACACACCCGGCACACTCCCCCGCCACGCCAACTACCTCCACCAGCGCACCGCCGGCCGCATCGGAAGCCTCGCCCGCCTCATCCGCCAAGCCGCCATCTGCGACGGCACCGAACGCATCACCAAGAAGACCCTCGAAGCCATCCAGCTCGACCACCTCGCCGAAGAACACAACCGCCCCCGCACCCACCAACCGGCCAGAACGACATGATGCGGTTATGGAAAAGACCACGGAAGCCGCGGCCGGTGAAGAGTTCGCTGGTCTCTGCGACCGGGTGTGGGACGTCCTGATCCCCGCCCGTGCCAGCTACCTGGCCGGAGTCTCACCCCACTACGACGAGGTCCTCCACGAAGTCGCGCAGCGAACCGAACACACCGGCAGCCTCGGCAAGACGGACATCGCAGCCCTGGTCGTCTGGAAACGGCTCTCCGCACAAACCCGTTGGGCAAAAGAGCTGATGTCGTTGCCTGACACCCAGGTCCGGGAGATCACCGAACAGGCCGTCACCAAAGTCCGTGACACCGCGGTCTCCCCAGGCGAAGCCGCCCGTGCCGGGCGTGCCCTCATCTCCGGACTGCCAGGCTTCCGCACCGGCGACGCCCTCGCCTCAGCCGTCCTGACCTCAGCAGCACCCCAGCGGATGGCCGTCTACGACCGCCGCGTCCAACACGCCCTCGACGCACTCGGCCTCACCCTCACCCCCACGCCAGGACGCTACGGCCGCTACCTCCAACTCCTCAACGACCTCCTGGAACACCGCGGAGCACGCGCCGACGGCTGGACCGCACGCGACATCGACACCGCCCTGTACTGGACCGGCGTACCAAACCGCTGACCAGCACAAACCCGCACCAGACCTTTAGAAGCCGGAGACCATCACCAACACCACACCACCGTTATCAGCAAACCCCGAACAACCCCACGCCAGACGCCTCGCCACCACCGCAACAGGCACCCAGGAAACACCCACTCCCTTCTCAGAAAGCCACCAACACCCCAACTCACACCCCACCCACCACACCAACTACCAACCCCGGAATCACAAGGGGCTGAGCGGCCGCACCACCGCCGACGACCCCACCGACCCCCGGCTGAACGGCTCCCGGTACGTGCCGCCATCACGCCTCGTGGGCGGAGCGCAGGAGGTGGTCGCGCACCAGCGTGACATGCGGATTCATGGACGAGCCGGGGCGCTGGACCAGGAAACCGGTGTTGATCGGTGGGTCGTCCGGCTCATTCAGGAGCACAAGAGCACCTGAGAGCAGATCGTCAGCGCACAGGTAGCGCGGCAGCACGCTGAACCCGGCGCCGCCGACGACAGCCTCTTTGACCGCCCTCAGGTCAGGCACGGTGACGGTCGGTTTGCAGGTCAAGCGCCTGCCGAACACATGGCGCCAGTAGCGGCGGACGATCGGCACATCCTCGGCGTACGAGACGAGTGGCACCCCGTGCAGCACAGCGGGCCCCTCGGTTGCCAGGCGCGAGCCGATCCGTTCGGCCCATACGGGCGCGGCGACCAGGACGAACTCCTCATCGGCCAGCGGCACGGAGGCGAGCGCGCGGCCGCGTGGGCGCAAGGTGGCCACCACCAGGTCGTGCCGACCCGCGCGCAGCGCGTCCAGCAGGTCGTCGGTGAGGCCGAACGCGATGCGCAAGCGCACGCCCTTGCCGACGAGCGGAGCGAGCGTCGGCATCACGCAGTGCGTGAGGTACTCGGCAGGCCCGGCCAGATGCACAGGCTCCGCGTCACCCTCGCCGAAAAGTGCGCCGGCGCCGCTGACGGGGCCGAGAGCATCCAGTGGCTCCATGACGCGCGCGGCCAGCTCGTCCGCGAACGGGGTCGGCGCGACACCGCGTGACAGCCGCTCGAACAGCTCCCGTCCCAGCCGGCTCTCCAAAGAGCGGATCTGCGTCGTCACCGTCGGCTGAGACAAGCCCAGCGTCCGGGCGCCCGCGGTGAAGGCGCCGGCCCGGTACACCGCGAGGAATGTGCGCAGCAGATTCAGATCGAGAAGGCCGCTGCCGTGGGCCGGCGGTATTCCCGGCTGCCCATTGGAATCCCTATCTCTCATATGTAAGAGCCTATTGGATTCCGATGGGTGAGGGTTCTACCTTCGACGACATCGCCGCACTGACGCACTGACGCACTGAGCGCGAAGTGTCAGAGCTTCGAAAACGTCAGAGAGGCGGCGACGTACCGTTCCCGATCCTGTACAGCCTGTACGGGATCCGCACCCTCGGAGAACCCCCTCATGTCGAAGATCCTCTTCGTCGTCACCGGCGCCGACCACTGGACGCTGGCCGACGGCACGAAGCACCCCACCGGCTTCTGGGCCGAGGAGGCGGTCGCCCCGTACGAGGCTTTCAAGGCGGCCCGCCACGAGATCGTCGTCGCCACCCCCGGCGGCGTCGTGCCCACCGTCGACAAGGGCAGCCTGGCGCCCGCCGTGAACGGCGGCGAGGAGGGCGCCGCCAAGGTCGCGGCCGCCCTCGCCTCGTTCACCGAGCTGCAGTCCCCGATCCGCCTGGAGGACGTGAAACTCGACGACTATGCCGCCGTCTTCTACCCCGGTGGTCACGGCCCCATGGAGGACCTGGCCGTCGACGCCACCTCCGGCGAGGTGCTGACCCTGGCGCTGGAGTCCGGCAAGCCGCTCGGTGTCGTCTGCCACGGCCCGGCCGCGCTGCTCGCCGCCACGAAGGCCGACGGCACGAACTCCTTCCAGGGCTACGACGTGGCCGCGTTCACCAACGAGGAGGAGACCCAGGGCGGCTTCGCCGACAAGGCGAAGTGGCTGCTCCAGGACCGCCTCACCGAAGCTGGCGTGAATGTCCAGGCAGGCGAGCCGTGGGCGCCGAACGTGGTCGTCGACCGCAACCTGGTCACCGGCCAGAACCCGGCCTCCTCCGCCCCGCTCGCCGCCGAGCTGCTCAAGAAGCTGGCCTGAGCGACATGGGCACCGGCCGGCTCGACGAGGTCCTCGACGCTACATACGACTGCCTGACCCGGTACGGCGTGCGGCGCACCACGATGGACGACATCGCCGCCACCATGGGCGTGTCCCGGTCCGCGGTCTACCAGTACGTCCGCAGCAAGGACGACGCCTTCCGGCGGCTCGCCGGGCGCCTGCACGAGCAGGCGCTCGCGCGAGCCCGCGGGGCAGCGGCCGACATCACCATCCCGTACGCCGCCCGCATCCAGGGCATCCTCGCAGCCAAGCTCGAACTCGTCCTCGAGCTGCACGGGGACTCACCGCACACGGCCGAACTCCTCGACGACAAGGCACGCCTCTTCGGCGGGATCTGCTCCGCCTTCACCTCCGACCTGCGCCGCCTGCTCACCGGTCTCTTCGCCGAGGCGGGCACCGTCGAAGAGGTCGAACCCGCCGAGGCCGCAGACATCTGCATCGCTCTCGTCATCGGCCTGGAAGGCGCGACAGCCGCGCCGCACTTGCTGCCACTGGCATCCGATGCCCTTGCGGCCGGCCTCCTTGGCCTACCTGTCTCCACCGTCACCGTGGGCAGCTGACTTCCCCGTCCGCCTCTCACACCGCACCTCTCCTTAGGATCGTCATGCCCTTTTCCAGCCGTGAATGGCACCTCGTCGCCCGCCCCGTCGGCGAGCCCAGGACCTCCGATGTCGCGCTCGAGACGGCCACCGTGCCCGACCCGGGCCCCGGCCAGGTCGTCGTCCGCAACGACTACATCTCCGTCGACCCCTACATGCGCGGGCGCATGAACGAAGGCGAGTCGTACATCCCACAGTTCGAGCTGGGCGAGGCCATGACCGGCTCCGCCGTCGGCACCGTCGTTGCCTCGCACGCCCCCGAGGTTCCGGTGGGCGCGACCGTCACCCACTTCCTCGGCTGGCGCGAGTACTGCCTGCTGGGCGCCTCCGACGTTCAGATCGTCGACAGCGAACTCGCGCCTGCCCAGGCATACTTGGGCGTCCTCGGCACCACCGGCCTGACCGCCTGGGCCAGCCTCAAGGAGGTTGCCCCGGTCAAGGAGGGCGACGTCGTCTTCATTTCCGGTGCCGCGGGCGCGGTCGGCTCCGTCGCCGGACAGTTCGCCCGCAAGCTCGGCGCCTCGCGCGTCATCGGATCGGCCGGTGGCCCGACCAAGACCAAGCGGCTGACCGACGACTTCGGCTTCGACGTCGGCCTGGACTACCGCGCGGGCGACATCGCCGGGCAACTCGCCGCTGCCGCCCCCGACGGCATCGACGTCTACCTCGACAACGTCGGCGGCGACCACCTCGACGCCGCCCTCCGGACCATGAACCTGCGCGGCCGCGTCGCCTTGGTGGGCGCCATCTCGATGTACAACGCCACCGAGCTGCCCGCGGGCCCGCCGCACCTGCCGCTCGCCATCGGCAAGCGCATCAACCTGCGCGGCATGAACGTCAGCGACCACTTCCACCTCGTGCCGGACTTCGCGCAGAAGGTGGGCGGCTGGCTCGCGGACGGCTCCCTCGTCGCCGATGAGACGGTTGTCGACGGCATCGAGAACGCCTTCGAGGCCTTCCAGGCCATGATGCGCGGTGCCAACACCGGCAAGATGCTCGTCCGCCTCCCGCGGGGCTGACCCCGCCAGGCCCCTGAACGCCGGCCGGTGGGCACACCCCCAGCCCACCGGCCGGCTCCCCACCCTCCTGCGGACTCCCCATCAAGAGCCGCATGTCCGCGTCGGCGATCTCCTGACGGGTGCCGGTGAGGAGGTCGCGCGACCGCGTGAGCTGTTCGCGACGCCATGCGAGCGGCTTGGTGCGCTCGGTGCGGAACGCGGATCGACTCGACTGTCGCCGAGACAGACGACGACCTGGAGCTCCTGGAGGAGTGGACCGCGCCGCCTCAAACCGTCCAGCACAGCCCCCCAAGGATCCACTATGTTCAGCCGTGTCGTGTCCGTGCGTATCAAGCCGGACGTACGCGAGGACTTCCTCTCCGCCATCACCACCAACGCGGAAGCCTCGGTCCGGGACGAGCCCGGCTGCATCCGCTTTGACCTGTGCGACGACCGCGAGGACGAAAACCTCTTCTTCCTCTACGAGGTGTACGCCGACGCGGAGGCCGCAGAGGCGCACCGCTCCACCCCGCACTTTCTCGCCTGGCGCCAGGCCGCCGACCGGTACGTCGAGCCCGGCAGCCAAGTCAACCACAGCGCCGACCTGCTGGTCAGCGCCTGCTGAGCAGCAACAGGAGTACCACCGCGATGTCTGACACCGAAGCCCTCGTCGCGTCGCTGCGGGCCACGTTCCGCTCCGGCAGGACCAAGCCGCTCGCCTGGCGCCGCGCTCAACTGACCGCGCTGCGCGCCCTGTTCACCGAGAACCGGGACGCCATCGCCGACGCCCTCCACGCCGATCTACACAAGCCGCGCCACGAGGCGTACGCCGCCGAGGTCGACTTCCCGATCCGCGAGATCGACCACACCCTCGCTCACCTGGAGGAGTGGCTCGCCCCCGAGCCGCTCGGCGCCCAGTCCCTGGCCGGGCTGCCGGAGGGCACGACCGCCGCAACCCACTACGAACCGCTGGGCACCGTTCTCGTCATCGCGCCCTGGAACTACCCGGTCCAGCTGTCGCTCGTCCCCGTCGCCGGGGCGCTTGCCTCCGGCAACACCGTCGTCCTCAAGCCGAGCGAACTCGCCCCCTCCACCTCGGCGTTGCTGGCCCGCCTCGTACCGGAGTACCTCGACCGGGACGCGGTCGCCGTCGTCGAGGCAGCCGTGCCCGAGACCACCGCGCTCCTCGCCCAGCGCTTCGACCACATCTTCTACACGGGCAACGGCACCGTCGGCCGCATCGTGATGCACGCGGCCGCCGAGCACCTCACGCCCGTCACGCTCGAACTGGGCGGCAAGTCCCCGGTGTTCGTCGACAGCGACGCCGACATCGACACCGTCGCGGCACGCCTCGCCGAGGCCAAGTTCCGCAACGCGGGCCAGACGTGCGTCGCCCCCGACTACGTCCTGGCCGACCCAGCCACCGCCCAGCGCCTGGCAACCGCACTCGCCGAGGCCACGGAGCACCTGTACGGCAACGACCCGCAGACCTCGGACACCTACGGGCGCATCGTCAACCAGCGCCACTTCGACCGGGTCGCCGCCCTACTCGACTCCGGCACAATCGCCTTCGGCGGCACGACCGACCGCGACGACGTCTACATCGCGCCCACCGTCCTGACCGGCGTGCAGGCCGATGACCCGGTCATGCAGGAAGAGATCTTCGGTCCCGTCCTGCCGATCCTCGAGGTCGCCGACCTGGACGAAGCCATCGCCTTCATCAACGACCGCGACAAGCCGCTGGCCCTGTACGGCTTCACCGAGAACGAGACCACGCGCGCCCGCCTCGCCGCCGAGACATCGTCTGGAGGCCTCGGATTCGGCCTGCCCATGGCCCACCTCCGCGTGCCCGACCTGCCCTTCGGCGGCGTCGGCGAGTCCGGCCTCGGCAGCTACCACGGCCCCTACTCCATCGCCACATTCAGCCACCGCCGCGCCCGCCTCGACGTACCACTGAACTGACCCCACCACCTTCCACCCGGACCGCCCCGCTCGTGCCCCTCCACAGCGGGGCGCCGGCCTTCGCCCCAACAGCTTCCTGCCCACCTCGCACGGGATGAGTGGTCGAGGTTGCTTCAGGCCGTCTTCGAGAGTGGGGTGCATACGGTCCATTGGGCCGGAATTGCGGTTGTACCAGGCGGCATCTGGTCGGGGCTGGCCAGCGCGGCAGCGCAGGCACACCTCGTCACGCACGCTCAGCAGTTTGACCTGCTGGTCGCCCCGGGCCCCGAGTTCGTCCAGCACCGCCCGATGCAGCCGACGCCACAGGCCGACCCCGGTCCATACCGTGAAGCGGCGATGCGCGGTGGCGGAGGACGTGCCGAACGTCGGCGGCAGATGACGCCAAGCACAGCCGCTGGTCAGCACGTACACCACCGCAGTGAACACGGCCCGCTCGTCACACGGAGCGGTCCCACCACCTTGCGGTCGAGCCGCGAACGACGGCAGTAACGGGGCGACCAGCTCCCAGAGTCCATCAGGAACCAGACGCTTCGACAGATCAGGACCCACGGCCGGCATCATGCCGCTCGAACATCAAGTCACGTGGGCCAGCCGCTAAGCCTTGACTGATGCGGCCGATCTGGCGGCCTGCTCGATCTTCGCGCAGTAGGCGACACGGGCTTCCTCGTCGATCCGCTGCTCGTGTTCGGCGCGCAGCCCGGTCCGGCCGTCGAGGCCCTCGCGCAGGATATCGGCGTGCCCGGTATGCCGGATGGACTCGCCGAGGACATGGACCATGACGGCGAACAGGTTTGTGTTGGTGTAAGGCTCTGGCCACCATGGCACGTGGCCGGGGGCGTCGAGGGGAAGCTCGTTGATCGTCGCGTCCGAGTGTTCCCACGTACGCCGGTAGGACTCGATGATCTGATCGCGGGTCTCGTCCTCGGTCGCCCACAGATCGCTGCCGTTGGAGTCCTGCCACCGGGGCAGCGGCTCCGGAGAAGGGCGGTCGAAGACCTCGCCGAAGTACCGGGCCTCGACGCTGGCCACGTGTTTGACCAGGCCGAGGAGGTTGGTCCCAGTCGCTGTCAAAGGTCGGCGGGCGTCGTATTCGGACAAGCCGTCGAGTTTCCAGAGCAGCGCCTTGCGGTCCCGCCGCAGTCTCCCGTGCAGGTTGTCTTTCGCGAATTCATCGATCATGCGGCATGAGCCTGCCATGGGCTGCTCGTGGTCTCAAGATCCCGTACGTGGTCTCAACGACCGGCAGAGCCGAGGCCTGGCCACGGCCACGGCCACCGCCCTGAGCTGCCACAAGAGGCTCGCGAAACTTGCCACATGAGACGCCCTCTAACCTCGCGCTTTCACGATGCGGGCTGTCCGGCTGGTGATCAAGAAAGCAGAAAGTGTCTCTGACCAGCGAGAATGAGGATTGCTGAAGTCCTTGTTCCCGCCACCGCCGGAGGCACTTTCCAGGTGAAGAAGCGTATCTGGTCCTACCCGCGTGTCCGCGTCGAGGGCGCCGGTCGCGGAGTCGTCTCGCAGGCCGGGGCGGTGCTCCTGGTCGAGACGGTCCGCAAGTCCGGTCTGGATGCGGCGATATCGGCGGCGCTTGCGCCGTGTCGCAAGCCGCGGACAGTGCACGATCCGGGCAAGATCCTGCTGGATGTCGCGCTCGCGGTGGCGCTGGGCGGGGACTGCCTGGCCGATGTGGGCATGCTGCGGGCCGAGCCGGCCGTGTTCGGGCCGGTGGCCTCCGACCCCACGGTCTCCCGGCTGATCAGCAAGCTGGCGTCGGGCGGACATCGGGTCCTGGCCGCGCTGCGCACCGCCCGCGCCGAAGTACGCGAACAGGTATGGCGGTTGGCCGGTGACACAGCACCGGACGCCGGCGGGCAGGTCATCGTGGACGTCGACGGTGTCCTCGTCCTGGCGCACTCCGAGAAGCAGGACGCCGCCGCGACCTGGAAGAAGACGTTCGGACACCACCCGCTGATGGGGTTCGTCGACCACGGCCGCGGCCGGTCCGGCGAGCCGGTGGTGGGCCTGTTGCGGCCCGGCAACGCGGGCTCCAACACCGCCGCCGACCACATCGAGGCCACCAGGCTGGCCCTGGCCCATCTACCCAAACGGCTCCGGCGCGGCCGGCAGACGCTGATCCGCACCGACTCCGGCGGCGGCACCCACGAGTTCGTCGCCTGGCTCGCCCAGCGCGGAAGGTGGCTGTCGTACTCGGTCGGCATGACCATCACCGATGCCATCCACCAGGCCGTCCTGAAGGTCCCAGCCTCGGCCTGGACGCCGGCCGTGGAACCCGACGGCGACATCCGCGACGGCGCCTGGGTCGCCGAACTCGCCGGCGACTGCCAAACCGGCTGGCCGAAGGGGCTGCGGCTGATCGTGCGCAAGGAACGGCCGCACCCCGGTGCCCAGTTGCGCTTCACCCACGCCGACGGCATGCGGTTGACCTGCTTCGCCACCAACACGGCGGGCGAGACGATCGCCGCCCTCGAACTGCGCCACCGTCAGCGGGCCCGGGCCGAGGACCGCATCCGCGCTGCCCGCGCCACCGGCCTGCGCAACCTCCCTCTCCACGACGCCGCGCAGAACCAGGTCTGGCTGGAGATCGTGCAGATCGCCCTTGACCTGCTGGCCTGGATGCCCCTGCTCGCCCTGACCGGCCAAGCCCGGCTCTGGGAGCCCCGCCGACTGCGGCTTCGGCTGTTCTCCACCGCTGCTCAGCTCGTCACCACCGGCCGCCGCCGCTACCTCCGCCTCGCCGGACACTGGCCCTGGACCGACCTGATCACCGATGCCCTGGACCGGCTCCACGCCCTCCCGAACCCCGGCTGACCAGCAGCGTTCCGTCCCTGCGAGCAGCACCACCCCGACCGGAGCCGTGGAACCCGGCGCACACCCGACGCGACAGTCGGGCGCTCAACCTGCCCAAACCCCGAAAGCCCCCACCAGCACTCACCACAAAGGGTCCGTCAGCAAGCTGACGGACCCTTATGAACGATCGAGGCTAATTGGCGGATTCCGCACAAAGGTTGGTCGTCGACATCATCGCTGCGGGCTGTGTATAGGCTGGTGCGCGTGGATGTGACGGGGTGTCTTGGGTGTGACCTTCTGGCCGGGCGCCGGGAGTTGCCCGGGGGTGTCCTGCACGAGACCACTGCGTGGGTGGTGAACCACGTCGTCGGTTCGAAGAATCTCGGTACCTTGATCGTCGGTCCGTGGGAGCACGTCGTGGCCATCGCGGAGCTCGACGATGCGGCGGCGGAACTCGGCCCCTTGCTGCGCGATACGGCTCGTGTCGTGGAGACGTTGTGCCGGCCCGAGCAGACCTACGTCTGTATGTGGTCGCACGGCCGCGACGCGCGCAAGCACCTGCACATCACGGTCCAGCCGGTAACCGCTGAGGTGCGGGCCCGCTACGGCGGGCTGCGCTCCGAGCAGCTCCGGGCCCGGATGCTGGCCGACGGTCACGAGCCGGACTTCACGGAGGTCGAGCAGTTCTGCGGGCAGGCTCGCGAGCTGTTCCGAGCGATCACCGACGGCAGCGCCGAACACCGCAGCTGATCATCGCGCGGCCTCAACGCGAGGTTGGCAAAGGCTCATTGACCCCAATGGGTCTAACCGGCGCTGACCTGTGTCAGCTGAACTCTGACAGGTGGGGCTGAATCGGTGCCGACCGCTCCGGCTACGTCAGTGCCAGGTGGTGGCCGTCAAGATCGAGGCGCGGGACGGTCTTCGCGTACGCGGCCTCCACGTCCTCGGGATTCCCGGCGAACTCGTACTTCTCCCAGGCGGACTGGCGGGAGTGTGGAACTCCACGTAATTCCCCATCCGCAGCGTCAGGTTCCCCAGCCAAACGTTCGAACGTGGCAATGGGGTCGCTGTGTTCTCACCCGGATAATCCTGGGACGGCCTGGGGCGGCCTCCGTATCTTGGCGCCATGACGGACGAGGCAGAGCCGAGGCTCAATCTGAACCGCTGGGGCGACACATCGGACCCGGCCCCGGAGCGACGGGGGCCCCGCCAGGACGCGTGCTCGTGCTTCGATCAGTCCAGGCCGCATCCGCGAGCCCGCGTCGGATTTCACGCCGAGCGGCAGGACACCTCAGCTCCGGGCTGGCGCCGCCTGCTGGAGCTGATCGACGAGGCCGCCGCCGACGGGCGCGAACAGTTCCGCCCCCTGACCGAGCTCAGTCCGGAAGAGCGGCGGCAGATCATCACCCTGCCACCGAGCATCGCCCAGCTGACAGCGGTCAAGCACCTCGTGCTCTACAGCAGCAATCTGGTCCGGATCCCGCGCGAGATCGGAGCCATGACCAACCTGGAGGAGTTCACCCCCTACACCTCCTACCGGCTGCACTGGTTCCCCTACGAGATCACCCGATGCCGGAAGCTGACCCGCAGCACGGTGAGCACGCGCGCATTGTTCGGCAACTACAAGCTGCGACCGCCGTTCCCACAGCTACAGCCTTCCCTCAACTCCGTCGCGGACCTCGATCCGGGAAACCTGGATCCTCGGCACTGGGGCGTCACCGCCATCCACAGCTGCAGTGTCTGCGCCCGTCCGATCGAACAGAGCGCACTCCATCAGGTGTGGATCTCACTGCGCGTGGCCACTGACGTACTGCCCCTGCTGGTCAGCGCCTGCACGGCGGCGTGTGTCGCCACCCTGCCCGGCGGTGCTCATGACTACATCCCCACACCCCACAAGGGCGGCCGAGTCGACCAGCCGGCATCCGGCTGGGACTGACCAGCCGAACCTCACCCTCCGGTCAGTCGCGAAACAACCACGATGGTGTGACAACGGGTCGAACGTCTGAGCGGGGAAGCTGACGCTCGCGATGGGGAAATACATGACCGTCGACAGAACAGGAGTTCCGCGAGCGGTTCGGGCACCGGGGACGGGGGTTCACCGAGCCGGAGAAGGGTCTGCTGTTCGGCGCGGGTGATGTCGTTCAGCGTGAGGCGGATGACGCGGCTGAGCGGCCGGGCGTAAAGCAGGACGATGCTCCCCGAGACCCGGGCTCGCAGAGGCAGGCTCGGGTCGGTCAGGAGACGGCCGATCAGCTCCAGACGCTCGGTCTGCGGCATCGGGGTGGCCCGGCTGATTTGCACTGGAGGCAGCCGAAAGGGTCGGGTGAGTTTGCTGGCCGAACACCACAGGAGGAAGCTCCGGATGGTGTTGCGGGCGTATTCGTTGTGCTCGGCGTGCCAGGCGTCGATGCCGGTCTGACCGCAGGTGGCGAGGGTGTGGTCCCGCTCGGCGAGCCAGTCGAGGAACGCGGTGGCCTGCTTGACCTGGTCAGCGACGTGTCTGCGGGCGGCTGGTGTGATCGGCTTCCTCTCGGCGCGGGTCCGTAGTCGCGGCAGCACCTCCCAGGTAGCGAACCGGCGGATGACCTGGGCGTGGTCGGGGTCAGGTGTGTCGGCGAGGTGCCCGATGAGCCATCGTTCGAACGAGCAGATCTGTTTGTCGATGGCGGGCAGGATGCCGCAGGTCATGAGGAGTTCCCGCAGGTGGGCGGCGGCCCGCCAGGGCTGGACGGAGTGGAAGGCTTCGTGGGTCAGCTCGATGTCGCCTCGGCCGAGTCGTTGGAGGAGGTCAGCGGTGGAGCCGGGGTTCCCTTTGCGCCTGTCGAGCCAGGCGAGGCCGGACAGCGGGCGGTCCATGGCCAGGAGCGAGTTGGCCAGCGGGAGGAGTTCGGGGCGGATGCGGCCGGTTCCGTCACCAGCAGCTCGTCGAGCCGGTCGGCGATGGTGCATCGAGTGCAGAGCCGTGCGCGGTGGAGCTTGTCCTCTGTCCCGCAGCGAGAGCATCGGTAGGACATCATGAAGCCTGCGCAGTCGGAGCAGATCCGTGTGCCGTCGCAGGGCCGCAGGCCGGGCAGCGCGCGCTCGTCGCCGCAGCCGGGGCAGGTGCCGCGGATGAGGAGGGCCTTGTCGTGGCAGGTGCGGCAGATGTGGCCATCGGGCCAGCGGGCGGCGAACCAGCCGTGCCGGCGGCAGCGGGCGCAGGTCCTCTTGTGCCAGCGCTCGCACTCTTCCGGGGTGTAGGTCGGGCTCACGCGTCAGGCAGAATCCGGGCCGGCCGGGGTCGCAGTTTCGCGACCGCCGAGGGCGGGGCCGGAACGTCCCCGGTCGCGGTCGACTCCGGCGTTCTCGGCAGTTGTCGCAACCAGGTCGGTCGGGGTGCAGGCGAAGATGTCGCAGAACGCGGCCAGTACTTGGAGGGAGAGCCGCTCAGGGGTGCCGGAGACCAGGCGGTGGATCTGAGAAGCGGACAGCTCGATGCCCCGGTCGCGCAGCATCGGCACCAGTTCGGTGGTGGTGAAGACGCCGTGCGCCGCCATCACCTCACGCAGCTTCCATGTGTAGCCTGCCTTGCGTTTCACGACTGCCTCCGGTTCTGGCTCTCCAGAGCGGCGGCGACGGTGCTGTCGAGGTGTCGCCGCAGGGTGCGGGTGCGGAAGTCCGAGCTGACGTGGGTGTAGATCGAGGTTGTGCTCGCGTGGTCGTGGCCGACCTGCTCCTGGACGAACCGCGGGTCCCAGCCGTCCTCGATCAGATGCGTGACGTAGGACCTGCGCAAGGAGTGGAAGTCCAGCCCTTCGTCCAAGCCCAGGGCCTGACGGTAGGCGATGAAGCGGGAGTTGAGTCGCTGACAGCCGATGCGCAGCCCGCGCTCCGAGGGCCATGCCGCGGGGTTGCTCTCAGCGCCGAACAGCGGCCGGACCTCGGTGAACCACTCGTCCAGGATGTCGGGAGTCCAGTCCCACACGGTCAGCACGGAACGGCGCTTGGGAGGTGAGCCCTTCTTGGCCTTGCCGAAGCGGACCCGGCATAGGCCGAACTCGCCGTACTCGGCTCCGTGAGGGTTGCGGCCGAAGTCGGCGGCGTCCATCATCCGCGTCTAGTTCCGACGTGTGCCGAAGGCGTACGCGGTCTTGAACAGGGTCGCGTCGCGGAAGGCGGGCAGCCAACCCTTGCGGCCGAAGGCCCGGATGCGGGCCACCTCGTCGTCGCAGTGTGCGAAGAAGGCGTGCAACTCGGCCTTGGTGAAGGCCCTTTTCTTCGCGTCGGCTTCGTTGTCCTGGACGTGAACGGCGGTGTTCCACTCGTGCACAACCTGGACCGGGTGGGAACCGAACCGCTCTTCGCAGGTGCTGGCCCACTCGTAGAGGGGATCGGTGGCGAAGTGGCAAAAGGCGCGGACGGCTTCCGAGTACGAGCGGATCGTCGAGCGCTTCAGGTCCCGCAATGAGCGCAGGTCACCAAGCCACTCGTCGACCATCGCCGGCGTCCACTGCCACGGGAAGGCGTTCACGTAGGCGGCGAACGCCTTCACCGTGTTCTCCCGGCCCTCGACCGTCGATCGGGCCAAGTTCCGCGCGAGCTGCTGGTTGGCAAAGCCGCCCAACATCGCGGTGAACACCTGCTCTTCCGGCCGCAGCAATGCGACCCCGTCCGCCAGGTGCAGCGTCGCCGCCCCCGGCACCGTCCCTCTGAACCTCAGGGACCACCACTCTCCGTCACTCGCATCTGATGCGAAGAAACCGCATCAGATGCGAGCTGGCGCTGAAACCGCAGACCATCCACCCCCACGAGTGACAAGGGTTCGCCACTGCCCCTGGCAAAGCGTTACGGTCACAGTCCACCCAGACGTCCGACGCCGCTGGTCAGCCGCATAGCCGCGCAGCACATCGGACGCGATGCGCAAACCGTCGCCAGTTCGCATCCGATGCAATTGGCGGCGCTTGTAGTTGAGGTACAGGAAATCCCGGTGAGATTGATCTTGCTGCGGTTCCCCACTCCTGATGAGGCCCGGGTGTGCTGCATACGGCAACGGTCTCATCCTCTTCGGGTTCGGGCCAGGGGCCGAAGGGACCGTGTTCCCCGGGGCCGATGGCGCCGAGGAGGCCGGGATCCTTCCAGCGGTGCAGCGGCACGGGGATCACTGTGCGTTTCCGTTCCGGGCCTGTGAGAGCACAAGGGCGTCTCGTCGCGCCGTGTCCCACTGCCGACCCCTCCGTGGAGTTGGCCGCTTGAAAGGTTCCCCACGACGCGAAGCGATTGACAGGGGACCGTGAGCCGCCGGTCGGCCGACGCGCGGGGCGGATCAGTTGCGCGTGCCGGCCGGTGGGCCGACGACGGTGGTGGTGAGCTGGAGTTTGGTCTCGTCCTCGCTGCCCGGCGCGGCGGTCATGATGACGATCTTGAGCTCGGTGTCGCCGTCGGTCAGGACATCGCAGTCCACCGTGACTGGGCCCACCGACGGGTGGTCGACCGTCTTGCGGACCTCGCGGTTCGCGGTCACCTCTCCCGTCGCCCACAGCTCGGCGAACCTCTCGTTGCCTGCGTTCAGGTCGCGGACCAGCGCGGCCAGGCGACTGTCCCGGGGGAAGCGGCCGGTGGCGCGGCGCAGGTCGGAGACGAGGGCGGCGTCGGTGGTGTCGGGGTCCGTATCGGTGACCGGCCATAGCACGAGAGGGGTGTGATCGGCGCCCACCGGGAACCTGTCGCGGGCGAAGTTGCGCATCCGCGGCGGCGAGGCCAAGGGGTCACCCAGCAGGGCGGCCCACCCGTGGTTCCGCCACACCAGTTGCCAGTCCGCCGCGAACACGGCAACCGGTACGTCTCCGAGGCGGACGAGCACTCGTAGCATACCGGGCGGGAGATGGTCGCAGATCGTGCCGTCCGCCGGCGGCACGATCTGGGCCAGCCGGTAGAGGTGGTCCCGCTCGGCGGTGGACAGCTGAAGGGCGCGTGCCAGGGACGCCACCACCGACGCCGAGGGTGTCGTGGCCCGCCCCTGCTCCAGGCGCACGACGTAGTCGACCGACACTCCGGCCAGGTCGGCCAGTTCCTCGCGCCGCAGCCCGACAGCCCGGCGCTTGCGGACGACCGGCAGCCCGGCGGCCGACGGGGGAAGCCGGTTCCGCCACGTGCGGATCGCCGCGCCCAGTCCGGCCCCGGGGGGTGTCGTCGTCATGCTCTTCATCCTCCTGCATGCCCGATCACATGCGGGGGCGCGAGGGTGGTACTGGTCTTCCCACCGTCGAAGCGTCCCTGGTCCGGCTCCCTCGTCAAGGCAACCATCGAAGGCATGACGATCACTTTCATCACCGGAGCCAACAAGGGCATCGGCCGCGAGGCCGCCCGCCGCCTCATCGCGTGCGGTCACACCGTTCTCCTGGGAGCCCGCGACCGTGAGCGGGGTGAGGAGGCAGCCGCCGCGCTGGGCGCACGCTTCGTCCCCGTCGACGTGACCGACGACGCGTCCGTGGCCGCCGCCGCCGCGGACGTCGCCGAGCACGAGGGCAGGATCGATGTCCTGATCAACAACGCGGGGGTACAGGGTCCCTTCGGTGATCCCGGCGACCTCACCGCCGCCGACGCCCGCGCCGTCCTCGACGTCAACGTCATCGGCGTCGTCCGCACCACCACCGCGTTCCTGCCGCTGCTGCGCCGCTCGGACGACCCCGTGATCATCAACGTCAGCAGTGGCATGGGCTCCCTCGCCTTCACCCACGACCCCGGCCGGTCCGAGTCGCACGTCGTCGCGCCGCTGTACGCCTCCTCGAAGGCGGCGCTGACGATGTTGACCACGCAGTACGCCAAGGGGCTCAAGGGCATTCGCGTCAACGCCGCCGACCCCGGCTACACCGCGACCGACATAAACGGTCACAGCGGCTCCCAGACCCTCACCGAGGGCACGGACGCGATCGTCGCCCTCGCCACCGAGGAGCCCGGCGCCGGCACCGGACGCTTCATCGACCGCCATGGCGAGATCGCCTGGTCCTGACACCGGCAGTGCCGGGTCCCCGGCCCTGAAGAACAGAACGGGCAGAACATCGAGACTGGTTCTGGGCGGGAGTCAACCGCTGACAGACGATCTACTCCGGAGACTGCCGCCTCCGACCAGCGTGAGAACCTGGGGTGACCGTCACGCCAGCCCTTTGACCTGCGTCTTCAAGTTGGCGGAGGCTCACGGTGTCGCCGTCCAGGACTTGTGCGGTGAGCCGTTCCATCAGCTCCGGGGCGGTGCCGCTTCCGCGGCCGGTGATGCGGGCGCGGACCGGGCGGCGGGGGCCGATGACCTGTGCGTCGTCGGACGTGTCGGCTTCCTCGGCTTCGGCGAGCGCCCGGTACAGCGAGGCGACCGAGGGGGGCGTCCCGCGTTCTTGCCCGCCTTGATCGTCAGCTTCTTCGCGATGTCGGGGACGGGGACACCCTTGTTCTTCAGCGCGACGGCGAAGGTGAGCATGTCGTCGTCGATGACCTTGGGGCGTCCGCCGTGGTTGCCCTTGGCAGCGGCGGTCTGCTGGCCCTCCAGGGTCTTCTCTCGGATGTAGTTACGGTCGAGCTGGGCGGCGACGGCGAGCACGGCGAAGAACATCGCGCCCATGCCGTTGGGGTCGTAGATGCCGGTGAGCGAGCCGGTGAGGAGTTCGAGCTGGACGCCGGCATCCTGAAGCTGGCCGGAGAGGGTCATCAGCTCGGCGGCGTTGCGGGCAAGGCGCTTGAGTTCGTGGACGGTGAGGATGACCTCCTGGTCGGGGGCGGCCCCCTTGATGTCGTACGCGAGCTTCAACGCCTTCTCCAGCTCCGGCCGCGTCTTGTTCCGGGTGGAGATCTTCTCGGAGAAGATCCGCTTGCAGACCGGTTCGAGTGCGGCGAGCTGGGAGGCCAGTTCCTGCTGAGCGGTCGAACAGCGGGCGTACCCGATCCGGATCGGCTTGGCCGTCGCGGCGGCCGGCGGAGCTTCGACGGGCGGGCCCGCCTTCCACGGCCGCCCCGGGCCGCGGTCCTCGGGGACGGTCACCTCCAGTTCCTCGCGGAGCGCGGGGACGAGGATGAAGCGGGCGGTGTGGTACTTCGTTACGCATTTCCCGCTCCGAGTGCGGCAGGCGCTGCCCACCGGGGCTTCACACTTCGGACAGTCGTTTCGTTCTACCGCGTTTGCTGCTTGATTGGGCGTCAGGTCCACCCGCGCAGCCTGTCAGAGTGCGGAACGTGAGCTCTTGTCCGTTTCGTGGTTGAGGTTGGGGAAGGGCTGCTGGTCGCGGGCGGTGGATGCTCCTCATGCGTCGGGGCGG
>NZ_JBIRXG010000067.1:0-18821 GCF_044388685.1 Streptomyces sp. NPDC020192
CCGCCGCACGACAACACGGGATCATCGAAGCCCTCGCCGATGCGGGGCTCAGGTGCTGGGCCGATAGGGCGTATCAAGGCGCCGGCGACCTTGTCCGGGTGCCGTTTCGAGGCCGCCGTCTGAAGCGATGGAAGCGCCGCCACAACACCACCCACGCCAAGATCCGCTGTGTCGGCGAGCAGGCGATGGCCACCCTCAAAGGCTGGCGCCTCCTGCGGAAACTTCGCTGCAGCACCAACCGCATCACCGACGTCGTGAAAGCCGTCCCGGTCCTTCACCATGCATCAGCGTGAGGTTGGAAAACGCTCAATAACTGGGACACCCTGGTGCGCTGGTCCGACGGAAGAGTCTCCCAGTTTCAGGCTATCGGTCCGGGTGGCGTCGGCAATGAGGTCCAGATGGCTCCGGCCGGCCGCATCTGGTCGCACGACTCGGTGATGACGGCGGGCAGCTACGACTCCAACGGCTGGCGGACGACCTCGTCGTCCGCTGCTCCGACGGCGAGACCACCATGTACGCACACACCGGTGCCACCTTCGGCACCGAACATATGCTCGTCGCCCCGAAGTAGCCGCCCCACAACCTGCCCTACAGCGCAGGCGGATCCGGGTGACCCAACCCACCGCGCCACCCGGATCCCCCCGCAGGGCCACCCCCGCGGCTCGTTCGTACGGGCCTATGTCCAGCGCATGACGATGGCGGAGAGCTGCTCGACGCGCTCGGGCGGCAGCGTTGTTCTGCCCTGCTTCGCTGATTGCCGATCCAGGCCCCGAGCTTGAGTTCGCGCTCCTCCTGGCCCTCTCCGACGCCGCCGATGACGATCCGTTCGACGTGCTTTCTCGGCACCCGCAGGTGTCCTTCGCGCTGGTAATACTGCTTGGGGCCTCGTAGTCCATCGCCGATGTGTCGGCTTGCGTACGGCGCTGGGGCTTCTCGTCTTCGCCTGCGGGCTCGATGCCGAGGACCTGTTCGCAGATCCACTGCTGCACGGTTGTGAGCTTGTCCCAGCCGAGCCGGATGGACTTCACCCACCGTCCGAGGTCCTCGCCCTGGTGCACGACGGTGCCCGGTTCCATCGGCAGTTCGCCGCCGGCTTCCAGGTGCTGGCGGACGAGGTGGAAGGCGCGCTGCCATTCCACCGGCCAGGCCGGGCACCAGGAGGGGTCGATGTCCTCCAGTTGCTTGCGCCGCCCTTCCGACAGTGCCCTGGCCGACGGTCCCACCGGCAGGCCCTCGGCTCGCCGTTGCTCGATCTCGGCGGCCTTGCGGGCGGCGGCTCGCTGGTTCTTGAGCCAGATGCCCACTCGGTATCCCTGGTGGGTGGCGTCCAGGGGCGCCAGCAGGTGCCCGTTCTCTGCGGCCCATCCGCGCGCGGCGTCCATGTCCCCGCGGGCGTAGAAGCGGCGGGCGTCGGCGATCCACTGCCCGAGGGGGAAGCCCGCGAGCGAGGCCGGCCACCCGTACGGCAACAACTTCCGCATCCACAGCCACCGGATACCCGGCATGTCGCGGTGGAAGTTCGTCCACTACCACCGGCGCGGCCCGGCGGCATCGGCAACCACAGGCCGTGGCAGGGAAGGTGGTAGTCGTGCAGGAAACCGGCGGCCAGCCCACCGGAACGGTATGGCCGGTCATCCTCATCGACGATGACCAGTGGCTCACCGTCTGCGAGTCCGACCGGGATGTCCAACTGGCGGTCGAACCCGACTTCCTCGACGACATCGTGGCCGCCTTCGACGGGCCGGCACGGCTGCTGAGGCTGCTCGATACCCAGGACGAGGTGACCTTCGAAGTCTCCGGTCCACCGCAGCCCGAGGAACTGCGCCGACGTGTCCAGGAGTACTTTGACTGCTGGACCCGGGAAGCGGCTCCCGCATTCCAGGAGGACACCCGGCAATACATCGCGTCGGTGGCCGCGCTGGCGCGATCAGCCGACGCCAAGAGGAAGAAAGGCAAGCCGACCCGCTGACGTCGGGACAGCACATGAAAGGGAGTCCGATCGGGTGCGTTGCCGTGCGCTCGACCGGACTCCTCTTCATTGCAGACCTGCGTGTCCCAGAGAGATCAGCCCCTGAAGGTAATCCAGCGCCCGCTCACGCGGCTCGGGCCTGCCGAAACGATGGGCGAAGCCGGCATGCAGCCCGGCTATCCCGTCCGACCACGACTCGACCTGCTCGACCGTCAGCTCATCAGCACACAGTCACATCAACGACGAGCAGCGCCGACCGTCAGAAGCCATCCGCATTCCGAATGTGATCGGTGGGTTTCTGCTGGTCGGGCATGATCTGCGGCTGGTGGCGGGAGAGTTCGGGCATTCGTCTGCTCGCGTCATGTTCGTGGAGGTGGCTGATGCCGTCGGTGCTCGGTCTGCTGGAGGCCCGGAAGAAGAAGGTCCGCGCGGAGGTGGCCCGGCTGCGCGGGACGATGGGACAGGTTGAAGCCCCGCGGTGACGGGCTCGACGGTGCCGCACCGCGTCGAGGGGGCCAGGGAGTGGGAAGCGGTCTCCCAGCATTACACGGACAGCTGACCCTGTGCCTGCCGAAAATCGTATCTGTGCAGTTCAGGCGGCATGCCGGTACTCGTGGATGACTCCGCCTGATCCATGGCCTGGTGTGGCTGGTGCGCGTTGTGGTGCTGCTCGAACTCACGGAGCACGCACAGGAGGTGGCGCTCGTGCCAGATCAGGATGCGGTCCAGGAGTTCATAGCGGCAGGTCTGGACCCAGCGCTCCATGATGGCGTTCATGCGCTGCACCCGTACGCCGGTGAGTACGACCCGGATGGCGGCGTCTGCAAGGATCTGGGCGAAGAGCTCCGGGAACTTCGTGCCCCGGTCCCGGACCAGGTACGTGACGGTGGCTCCCGCGTCCTGCAGGTCCATGACCAGGTTTCGTGCGGCCTGGGCGACCCAGCTCGCGGTGGGGTGGGTGGTGGTGCCGAGGATCCGGACGCGGCGGGTGGCGGCGACCTTGATACCGAGCGCGACGAGCTCCCCGTGAACCCTGCGGTAGCCCCACGAGGGGTTCTCCCGGACCAGGCGCAGGACCAGGACGCGGATGGTGCGGACGGTGCGCGGCCGCCCAGGCCCCTTCGGCCGGCAGGCGCGGGCATGGCGCTGCTTCATTAGATCGCGGTGCCAACGCAGCACCGTGTCCGGCCGAACCAGAAGCCGCAGCCTGCGCAGGACCTGACGCGGCAGCGGTACCAGCAGAGCGGCGAGAAAGACGCGAACCTCGGGACTGACCTTCGCCCGACTCCCGCCGAGTTGCCGTTCGAGGATGGTGATCTGGTGGCGCAGGACCAGGATCTCCACGTCCTTGTCGCGGTCGCTCATCGGCAGCAGCCGCAAGGCCGCGAAGGCGTTGGTGACAGCCAGGTAGGCGAGATTGAGCAACACAGTTGATCACCCTGACCCAATCACCTTGCAATCCTCTGAACTGCGCTGATGACATTCTCGGCAGGCGCACGGCCTGGTCGACCCCCTCGCCGCCCATGGACACACACAGGAGGCGGCAGCGCTGCAGTCCCGCCTTCGTGCCCTGTCACTCGGATGAGCGCAGGGGGGAGCCACTCCCGGGCCGGCCGTCGGCACCCGCGTCTGCTGCGGCTGCAGTCGGGTCAGCGGCCGGAACCGATCCGGTACTCTGCGGTGCTGCGCAGGAGTTCCAGCAAGGGACGCAGGTCGCCAAGTTCAGCGGGATCGGTCAGCAGGTCGTCCAGGGCGGTCAGATCCGAGGCGGTGATCGCTGCCAGAGGGCGTTCGAGCCAGGTTGCCGGTGGGTTCAGGTCCTGCACCGCCAGATGGTGAGGCCCCTCGTAGCCGTCGTGGCCGTCGTGCCGGATGTGGTCGCCGCCGTCGCCGTAGCCGTCGTACAGCACGTACCGGCCGTCGGCGGAGGACTCGAACAGCTGCAGGGGATCGGCGCCCGCGGTCATGGCGGCCGGCGGCATGGTCGTGGGTTCGAGTGTCGTCGCATCGTAGAAGAGGGGCCGGCCCAGTGCGCCGGCCCAGCCGCCCACCACGTGCCAGGCCGGGATGACGAAGAGGCGCCGCAGACGGAGCGAGCGGACCACGGCGCGGGGGAGGAGTTCGCCGTCGTGGGTCTCGAAGACGGCCAAGCCGCCCCCCGCACCCGAGAGGAGGAGTTCGGTCGGAGAGAGGAAAGCGAGATCCTGGACACCGCCCACGTAGGGAGGTACCTGGTAGGTGCACTCGACCGATTCCAGCCGCGCGTCGGCCACGGCTACTCTGTTTCCGTCGCTGATGGCGAGCCGGGTACCGGTGGAGTCGACGGCGAGGAGGCTGCTGCGCCACAGTCCCGTGTCGAGCAGGGAGACGAACCGCAGGGGTGCGCCTGTTACGCCGACATGGGCGACAGGTGCCTGGTTCAGTCCGGTGATGAACCCGTATGCCGTGGGCGCGGTCGAGGCCCCGGTGAGCCCGGGGCCCGGGTCGAGGACCGTGGTGGTGCCGTCGGCGTACCGGACGAGTTCGGCGTCACTGCGTCTGCCGGGCGTACGGCCGCGGATCCCGACCGCTGCCCCCGGGCCAAGACAGCTCAGACCGTCATGGTCGGCGTCTCCCCGGTAGAGCTGGACCGCTTTCGGCCGCCTCAGGTCGTGGACCATCACGCTCGTGGAGTGATCAGCGGTGAACGTCTGCGACAGCACCGCCGAGAGACCGTGTGCGAAGGAGACGTCGGTGACGGCCACGGCCGGGATCCGGTGCACCACGGGTCGGCCGCGCGGGCGGGCCAGTAAGGCGGCGTGCCGCCGGTTCGCTCCTGCGAGGTGCGAGGCGAGCCCGTCCGGAACGCCGAGGGCGGCCCAGAACCCCCGCGGGGCCGTCCCCGCCACGCGGATCGCGTCGCGGAGCGGCACGGAGAAAAGCAGTGTCCACAGGCCCGCCCAGTCCCCGGTGCGGACGAACCGGTCCGCGGCTGTGTCGATCTCACCGGCGCTGCCCCAGTCCCGCGCAGGCCGACTGCTGCGGCGGCCGGGGTCATGAGCGTACGTCTGCCCGGCCGGGTCGAAGTCCGGGAAGGGGCTGTCGTCGGGGGGATCGGGCTGCCGGAACAGCTGGGCGAGGTGCGTCAGTTCCGTCTGCACGCCCGAAGGGCCCGCGCGCTTCGCCTGCCCCATTCGCTCCCGGAGGATCTCGACGGGCGTCAGCGGGTGGGCCAAGGGAAGGTCCGAGATCCATGTGCTCGCCTCGGCTTCTCGCTCGTCGGCCTCGGCGCACGCGGCAGCCGCTTCCTGCTCGCGGCCGTCGGCCCGGAGCAGTGCGGCCAGCTCCCGCAGCGCCAGGACGAGCGCCCCGGTTCTGTCGAGCGACGCCGAGGAGGAGACGAGCCGGCGACGGACCAGCACGGCCTTCTGTGCGGCGTCCAGCGCCAGCGGCACGCTGTCCGACAGCTTCCAGGCGTTCCTCAGCAGCTCGAGGGAGAGCGCGTGGTGCCAGTCGTAGGCGCGCGGATCGGCCTCGGCGAGGGGGCGCAGGATGGACTCGGCTTCCTGCACGCAGAGCAGGGCGATGACGCGCATCGCCTCGGCGCGCACCGGGTCGGTCTCCTCCTCCGCCGCGCTCACGGCGTCCGAGCTTCTGTTGAGCAGCGCCGTGGCGAGATGGGGTTCGTACCGCGCCGGGTTCGCGCGGGCGTGTCGGCGGAAGATGTCGGCAGCGAGCTGCAGGTACTCGAAAGCCACCTTTGAGCCCCCGACGAAGTCGGACAGCACGACGCTCAGATTGACGAGGGCGATCGCCAGGCCGGGCTCGCAGCGCTCGGGGTCGGCCTTCGCCAGCCGCTGGTAGAGCTCGACGGCCTCCAGATGCACGGTGCGGGCGTCCTCCAGCTGGCCGACCTGGCCCAGATGACTGCCGAGATTGGAGAGGCTGAGCGCCAGGTGGTAGTCGTGTCCGCCCCCGGGATCCTTCTGCGCCAGCCGCCTGTTGATGGCGATCGCGGTCATGCCCGCACCGATGCACTCGGCCTGCCGGCCCGCACCGGCCAGGAGGTTGCTCAGGTTGTTCAGCGCCTGGGCGAGATACATCTCATGGCTGTTCCTCGCGGGGCCCTCGCTGCTGTCGATGAGCTGCTGCCACAGGTCCACGCCGCGCCGGGCCGCGCGCAGCGCCTCGTCGGTCCGGCCCAGAGTCGCCAGATGGCCGCCGAGACTGACATGTATCTTCGCCCGCTCGGCGGGGTCGTCGTTGACCGAGAGGTGATACGGCGTGAGCCGGACGGCGAGCGCGGCATCGCCTTCGGCCAGTTCGGCCGGTACGTCCTCGGGGAGGGAGCGGGTCAGGGCGAGCAGGACGTCGGACGAGACGTCGGGAAGGTCGGCGATGACGGTGAGGACCGGACTGCCCGCTGCGACGGCAAGGTCCGGCCGGTCCCGCAGCAGCGGGTAGAGGTGCTTCCGGCCGACGTGCGGCCAGCGGGCCGCGGCAGCGGCGAGAAGGCTGAGGCCGCGCCGGATCCAGGCCGGTGCGGCCTCACCCTCACCGCGGACGAGCATCTGCTTGACGGTGGGCGCCGCCCAGCTCTGGGGAGGGTAGTCGGCCTGGTGACCGGGCAGGGTGAGGGCGAGGAAGTCCTCGGCGAGCCGGTCGGGGGAGAGGGGCTCCAGGACGGTGTCCCGGGCCGGGTCGGCGGGCGGGTAGCACGCCGTGTGGTCGGCCAGGACCTGCTCCACATCCATCGACGGGCACAGTCCGGCCACGACCGCGGACCCATCGGGCCGCGGGAGCGGACCGCTGAGCGCCGCGCCGAACACCGTACGGTTCATCACGGCAGGCGGTGTGCGGTAGTCGCGGCGTGCGCCGTCGAGGTCGTGGGTCGCGCCGCCGTCGCCGTACAGCCGCGCCCAGTGGCCCTGTTCCCGGTCGAGGAGATACACGGTCAGGCTGGTCAGGTCCTCGGGCGGGCGGGTCCCGTGCGCATACGCGTCGACAGCGGCCAGCGCGGCGATGTGCAGGGCGAGGGTCAGTCCGAAGTCGGGGTGGTCCAGCGAGGCGGGCGGAGCGACAAGACCCGGCTCGCCCAGGGCGTAGCGTGCGGCGAAGGCGTTCCGGGCCGCCGTGAACATCTGCGCGCGATGACTGGTGCCACTGGGCAGTTCGGGCAGCCGCTGGGTGGAGGTGCCGGCCTCCAGCCGCGCCAGCGCAGCCCGCACGGCGGGCCAGTTGTCGCTGCTCCGGGCGATCAGCAGCACGCGGGTGCGTGTCCCGGGCCGGTGCAGCAGGGAGTTGCTGAAGAGCCAGCTCAAGTGGGTCACCGCCCACTGGTCGGCGTAGTCGACGAGCAGCAGCAGGCCGGCTGCGCCGTCCAGACGCAGGTCCTCGCTCCCCGGCGGGGGAAGGACCGTACCGGGCCCGTGGACGGCCGTGACCACCTTCCATCCTTCGGCCAGCGATTCCGCCGCGATGCGGCCGGCCAGGCGGGTCTTGCCCTGGCCGCCGGGCGCGTGCAGCCAGCGGACGGCCAGCCGGGGGCCCTCGTCGCGCCAGCGGCGCAGGACCGCCAGCTCCGCCTCCCGGCCAGTGAAATCCACCACCGCATAGCGCGCGTTGAGCAGGCGGCTCGGCAGCTCGCGCAGGAAGGCGGGGTCCGGCGCCGGTGCCGGCCGCCAGTTCTGCAGCAGGTACAGCGGCACCCCGTCGCCGAAGACGTGGATGTCGGCGCCGATCACCCCGTAGGCGAAGCCGCCCTCCGCCCGCACCACCTGTACCGGGCCACCGGACGTCCCCGGCGGATCGGAGTCCGGCGGCGAGGCGTTCACCCGATGTCCTCCGCGCCCTCCGTGTCCCTCGCGCCCGAGTGGTAGTGCACATGGACACTGCTGCCCGGGCCCAGGGCGCCGAACGCCGTGCCGCCCGTCCGGGCGCTGACGTTCTGAATCCACTGGTGCTGCTGCGGCGGGAGCTGCCGCTGCACCTCGTCGATCAGAGCCTGGAGTTCTTCCTCGGTGCCCGGGTGATCACGCAGCAGGTCGGCGAGGTCGTCCCGCCACCGTGCGACCTGGCCTGACCGCACCGCCTCGCCGTCCTCGCCGGCCGCGTCCACGCGGGCAGCGCTCCGGTCGAGCTGCGTCTCGATCTCCCGCGGGAAGCCCCCGCGCCGGGCGAACAGCGCCGCGGTCCGGGTGCGGGCCAGCTGCCAGGCGCTCGTGGCCATGGCTGCCACGATGGTTGTCGCTCCCGTCATCGCCAACGCGGCCACCGGGTCCGGCACAGCGCCTCCTCACGGTCCGGCCCCGGCCGGCGGTCCGGCCTGCTGGGGGCTCAACTCCTCTGCTGTCTCTCCATTGTCCCTCATCTCCCTGGTCCAGCGGGCGAGTTCGTCGCCGGATCCGTGAGAGGAGTCCCAGGCTGCTGACCGAGCGTTGGCCTCTCTGGGTTGGCTCGCAGGCTATCGCCAGGGAATGGTGACTGTCGTTGGCCAGTGATTCTGCGCAGTGGTGCGTGTGCTGGCCTGGGGTTTCGCAGATTGACTGGTTGGGTTCGCGGTTGGCGTTGGTCAGTCAATCTGCGCGTGACAGTGTGCTGTTGGCTCTCTGGCCTGTGGTTCCTCGTGGTGTGTGGCGTGCGCTGGCCCGCGGTGCCCCTGCTTCATTGGGGAGTGACTGCCCGGCGGCGAGGAGGGGTGGACGAGCCTGTCTTCTCATGCCTCGCCCTCTTCTTCGGTCTCCGCAGGGGGGTGGGTCCTCCCCCTGGATGTTGCGCCGCAGATTCTCAAGGTCGGTCTGCAGTTCGAGCAACGACTGGCGCAGGTCATCGAAGTCGGCGGATTCGATCATCGGCGGCCAGCTGCGGCCGTTCGGTCGGTCTCCGTCAGCCCTTCCAAGGCGATCCGGGCACTTTCCAGGCCGGCCCTTAGAGTGCGCCGGTAGTCGGCGGCCCGCTGACTGCTCGGGATGCTGGCGCCGGAGCCGCTGAACGAGGTATCGCTTAGTGTCGTGTCGGACCAGGTTGTTTCCTCTTGCGTAGGTTCCCTGTTTGCATCGGCTGGCTGGTCCTCCTTGGCGCCCGTTCCCGTATCCGAAGGCGCGGGAACGGGCAGCAGACGGCGGCTGTGCTCCGTGTAGGCGAGGTTGGCGCGCTCTTGGTCGGAGGCCCACACGACGTCCCACTCGAACATCGGCACGGGGACACCGTTCTCGGCCCGGGCGATTTTGTCCGGCTGCTCCAGGTCCACCTTGAGGTGGACGTAGGCCGGGCCCTCTTCGTCCTTCCGGTCCCGGCGGACGAACTGCCGCACGGACTGCGCGTTCTCCGGCAGCGAGTCGGCCTGGGAACCTGTTGGCGGTCAGCGCCAGGGTCCACAGGCCCAGCTCATTGTCCTCGGCCGAGAGGTTCTCGACGACCAGGTGGACGTCAGACCGGAAGGGCACGCCGCCCTTCTCTTTGGGGGCCATCAGAGCCGAGCCAACGTTTCGGGTGAGGAGTTTGTCGGCGATGAGTGCGATGCCGCCGGCTACCGCCAGGGTGCAGCGGGCATCGACATTCCCTGCCATAGCGGGTTCGACAAGGGTGGTGAAGTCGTCCGTCAGTGTCGGCTCCCACTCCTTGAGTACGTCGGGCTCAGGCCCCGTTGATAACGGTCGGGGTCGGCAAGGCCCACAACGCCCAGGCCCTGGGCCACCTCGCCGTCCGCCAGGGCGCCCACGTCCGCTTCGCCAAGACCAGCCGGATCCTCGCCGAACTCGCCGGCGGCCACGCGGACCGCATCTGGGAGAAACGGATCCGTGAACTGGTACGGCCCGACGTGCTCATCCTCGACGACTTCGCCATGCGCCAGCTCTCCGCGGCCCACGCCGACGACCTCTACGAACTCGTCTCCGAGCGCCAGGGTCGGTCCCTGATCATCACCAGCAACCGGGCGCCCAGCGACTGGTATCCACTCTTCCCCAACCCTGTCGTCGCCGAGTCCCTCTTGGACCGGCTCATCAACACCAGCCACCAGGTCATCATGAACGGCCCCAGCTACCGACCCAAGAACCCCACCGACAAGCCCACCGAACCGGCGGTCAAGTAGGGATCTCTCAGTCGGCCGACCACGGTGCCTGTCGGTTCGGGATGAGATCGTTCCCCCATGGCCGACATGGACGAAGCAGCAACCGAAACCGATGATGAGCAGGCCGTCATCGCTCGGTATCGACTGGCCGACGACGGCTTCGGCGGACAGAACCAGCGGGAGACTGTCCGTCAGGCCCAGTCACTATTGACCGAGGCGATCGAACAAGCCGATGTCGGCGAGTTCGACGGCAACGAGTTCGGCGACGGCGAGGTCGCGCTCTACGCATACGGACCGGATGCCGACGCGCTCTTCGCCGTGATGGCACCCATCCTGCGCGACCTTCCGTTTCGCCCGGCGCACGTCATCTTGCGTTACGGATCAGCATCCGATCCTTTGGCTGCCGATCAGAGAGTGGATCTCTAAGACACGAGTCGCCAGCCGTCGGCGAAGTGGGCGCCTGGGGAATTACGCGAACTTGCGCCTGGAATAACGGGCTCTGTCGGGGATCTTGTGACGCTCCATGGCTTCCTCCTGGAGCAGGTTCTAGGGTCGCCACTCTGCCCGGTAGTCGGGGTGCTCGGCGTACGACTGCGCGAGCATGCGGAGGGCATAACGAAGACCAGCCAGGCGAGTGTCGGAGGGATCCATCGCCTCGTACTCCCGAGCCAGCATGTCGACCAGGTCGGGCATCGGCAGGTGACTGTCAAGGACTGCGTCACCCCCGAAGCGGTAGGCCACCTCGGCATAGGCATGGTTGTCCGCCTCATAACGGGCGTGAAGAAACCTCAGGAGCTCGTCCACGAAAGGATTCTCGGCGATCCTCAGCGGCGCTGGCGGAGGTTCTTGCCCGCCTCAAGTCCGCGAGGAGGATGCGTCTGCGGAGGAGGTCGAGGAGCAATGGGCTCGTTTCAACCTGAAGTGGCTGGTCACAGATCTGGTGTGGTCGCGGTTGGGTGTACTCGTGCTGGCAGAGCGGCATGATCACCAGGCTTGATCATTCGTCACGCGTCGTTGGGCGGGTGTGGAGCCGGGGCGGGTGGCGCCCTACCGCAAGGATGCGGCCGGACCTGGGGATCTGTCGGCCGAGTAGCAGCGGGTGCTGGCCCGGGACCGCCTCCGCGCCGCTCCGGCCCTGCCATCCACGGCCAGCAAGCCCTCTGCGTACCCCGCCCTGCCCGTGACCGGCCGAGCAGCAGGCGAGGATCCGTGCGCCAGCACTCTTGCCGCATCCGCGCGGTCCGCTGAACAGGTCACGTGATCGACCCGGTTGCTCCGCGGCGCCTGCTGCGGCGTCGTGGCATGCGCCTGCCCAGTGGCCTCGGCGAACGACTCCGGCCGACAGCGGCGGTGCGGCGCGCGAGACGACACACGTACGCGTACCCGCGGCCGCTCACCGCCACGGCTTCGGCCAATCAGCCGCAGCTTCAGGACAAAGAATTCTGAACGTTCCCGCACAGCCTTCCCACGGAAAACAAACACCCCTCACCATGTACTTGAATTCTAAACAAGCACGGCTGTCACTCACACCCCCGCCACAGCCCAGAACTCCTACGCCCCCCACGCCCCCCACGCAAGGGACACTCAATGCCCCTCTTCTTCCTTCGCCACGGCGAGTCCCAGGCGAACGAACAGAACCGATTCGCCGGGCGCCTGGACACCCCGCTCACCGCCCTCGGCAGCCGCCAGGCCGACCAGGCGGCCGAGCGGGTCGCCGCGCTCGCCGCGAGCGGCGTACGCATCGACGAAGTGCACATGTCCACGCTCCAACGCGCCCGCCAGACCGCGTGGACCATCATCGACCGGCTCCCACAACCTCCGGACCGGATCACCGTCGACGAAGCACTGACCGAGCGCGACTTCGGCGTCTACAGCGGCCGCAACAAAAGCCTGGTGAAGAAGACGATCGGCTTCGCCGGCTACACCGAGGCCTTCCATTCCCCGACCGGCCGTCCGCCAGGCGGCGAGAGCTGGCGGGAGATGTACGACCGGGTCGCCGCGTACTACGAGGACGTCCTGTTGCCCGCCTCCCGCGCGGGACGCACTGTTCTGGTCGTCGCCCACAAGTACGTCGTCGAGATGTTCGCCCTGGTCGTCGCGGACGCGAGCCCGGACACGTACCGCGACTTCAAGATCCCCAACGCGCGCCCGCTCTCCGAGCAGGACCTGCGCCGCGCGGCTGCCGCCCCCGCCGCGGCAGGGCTCGTCAACGACCTGGGCGAGATCGTGGAGATCCGCCTCCCCCTGCTGGTGGCCACGGCCGCCGCGATGGGCGTGGCGGTCCAGCTCGCGCTCGGCATCCAGGTCCCGGCCACAGTCTTCACCACCGCTCTTACCGCCCTCCTGGCTGTCGGCTCCTTCTTCGCCATGCTGCGCGTGGACCCACCCACTCTGCGCCGCCCCCTGAGCAGCCTCCGCGCGGCCTGGCCCCTGCTGCTCCCCCGTCTCGCACTGGGCCTGGTCCTCATCTGGGCCGGGCACTCGCTCCCGTTGGAATTGGCAGGTTTGTTTCTGCTCCTCCCACCCGCCCTGATAGCCCCGACCCTCTCACTGCTCTGGGGAGGCGACTACTTCTTCGCCGTACGCCACACAGTGGCCGCCTCGCTCGCCCTCCCCGCGCTCCTGCTCACCGGCCTTGCCCTCCCCCTCTCCCTCCCAGGCACCGCCCCGACCCTCACCCTGGGCAGGCTCGAACCGGCCCTCCTCGCCTACGCGGCCGTCCTGCTCGCCGCCCTTGTACTGCCCGGGGTGGGAGCGCAGGCCCTGCGCCGGCGCGACCCGATCCGGGCGGGCGCCCTCAGCACCAACTGGAACTGGCTCGGCGGCCTGGCCCTGGTCCCCGTGGCCGGCCTCGCCACCTTCGCCCTCACCCCGCCGACCGGTCTGACCGCCCACACGGCCATCCGACTCCTGCTGGTGATGTCCGACGCAGCGGCGGCCCTGACCGCCCTGCGCCTCCTGACGACGCTGTTCCTGCACCTGCGCCCCCACGGCACCGGCCTCGGCCGGGACCTCTTCATCACACAGAACACCCCGAACGTCTTCCTGTGGTTGGCGATGACCGCCGTCCTGGCCCCCACCACGGGCCACCGCCCCTCGGTGATCGGCCTCGGCGTCGCACTCGTCTTCTTCTTCGCGGTCTACACTGACGAACGGATCTTCCTTCACGCCCACCGCCACGACCTGATCCCGAGCGTCCCCGAAGCCCCCGAAACGCGGAAGACCCGCACCATTCCTGGCCTGTTGACACCGGGCGAGTAACCGGAGACCTCGAAATGGAGCACTGAGATCTTTCATCCTGAAGTCGCAGGGGGTCGCGGTACTGGTGTGAGTCCGTGATGGGGTGCTCGTGCTGACCGGAGTCGTGATCGTCAACGGGAGATCGTCCGTCAGCGTTGGACTTCGGAGTTCGCCAGGACGAGCAGTGCCCGCAGCAGGATGGTGGCGTGACGGGTGTTCATGCGGACCTTAGCCAGGACGCGCCAGGTCTTGAGGTTCGCGAAACCGTGCTCGTTGGCAGCGCGTTCGCGGCTGACCAGGCGGTTCGCCTCCTTCTCGGCCTCGGTGAGGCGGTGGGAGCGGTGGCCTTGAAGCCGGTGATGATGACGGGATCGTCGTCTGTGTGGTCGGGGCGCCCAGCGACTGGTATCCACTCTTCCCCAACCCTGTCGTCGCCGAGTCCCTCCTGGACCGGCTCATCACATCGTCCGCAGGGCCCGCTCGGACGCCGCGTCACGGCCCGGTTCGTACTCGATGCATGCCGGCTCGGTGTTGCGCGTCAGCGGTGGTCGACGTAGGCGACGAATCCGCCCACTGTCAGACCCACCGCGCATCCGCGGCGGAAGGCCTCGTAGCGCATGCGCGCGGTGTGCTGCGCCTCGGACATCGCATACGGTGCGCGGATCCCCAGTTCCACGCCGCACAGGCACACGACGTAGCCGTGACGCAGGGCGGCGGCCGCCCACTCGGGGTCGTGCGCGACCCAGGTCCGGGAGTAGATCTCACCGTCGGGCGTCCGCAGTTCCAGCCGGGAGTAGGTGTACCCGAAGCGCTGCCACAGCTTTGGCTGTTCATCGGGTATCTCGTGCAGCTCCCATCCAGGGATCAAGCGCAGGTCGGAGAACTCGGGCGGCAGGCGCCTCATGCCGAACAGGATGGCGCCTTCGATCTGCGGTTCCTCGGGCATGTCGTCGAGCGAGGCTCCCGTCGGCATGACGAACCCGAAGTCGCCCACGCCCACGGCGCGACGGAACTCGAAGAGGGCAGTGGGCATGTGACGTGTCTGCATGTGATCGAGGGTGACCGTGCCTTCCGCGGTGTCCAGAACCATCAGCACGCGCCCGAGCCGCAGCGCGGGGTCGTCACTGAACAGGATCCGCCCGTGGTCGTCGACCTGTTCGAACTGATGCCAACTCATCTCCTGCAGCCCTCCGGTTGGTTGCCGCCGTTCCGCGTCCGCGAAGCAGACGATGGGATGTTGAACCATCCTATTGAAGGATCGTTGAACAATCCATACATTGGACGTGCACCACCAAGCCGGCGGTTTCGTCGAAAGCAGGGGTGAGGGTGAGCGCGGACGAAGCAGGCAAAGGGCGGACAGGCGTGGGCCGGCGGGTGCTGGTAGGCGCCGCAAGCACCGGCGCGGCGTTGGCGCTGTGGGCGGTCGTCCGTCTGATCGTGCGCACAGCCTTCGTCGCGCACGCCCCGTGGATCGACGAGCTGTGCGCGCTGGCGCTCCTCCTCGCCTGCGTGTTCCTGGGCACGTGCTGGTGGTTGGACATCCGGTGGCTGCTGTGTGCGGTGTGCCTCCTCGGGGTGCTGTTCCTGCAGAACCGGGAGCTGGATCAGCAGGTACTGCGCCAGCACGGGCGTACCGAACACGTCAGGGTCCGACAGATTCAGTGGTCCGCCGGTGACGGCATGGGTGACAGCGCCCCCCTCTACACGGTCACCGTCCTCGACGGCCCACCGCTGGCTCCGATCGAGGAGAACGGGCTCATGGGCTGGAAGTGGGCGGTAGGCGGCACTTACACGGTGACCGTCGATCCGCAGGGCCGTGCCCCGCTCAGACGGGGGGACAAGTCCGGGCCCCCGGTGATCCAGCAGTTCCTGCAGATCCCGCTCGGCCTCGGCCTGGCCTTCGCCCTGTGGCGGCCCGCAGGGCTGCTCCTGCGCCGACAACGCGTCCGGTCAGCCGGACCCACTCAGCCATAGGGCTGTGATCGAGCGGCGCCGGGACGCCGACAATCTCACCCGCTGGTCCCGGGAGTCCGGAAGTCTTCCGGCAAGTCGGGGCGAACTCGCGCGGCGTCGGCAATCTGTCGAACGCGCAGATCGCGGCGCGGCTGTTCCTCTCCGAGGCCACCATCAAGGGCTATGTGTCACGCACCCTGGACAAGCTGGGGTGCGTCAACCGCACCCAGGCCGGGCTGCTCGCGCACGACGCGAGGATCGTCGACTCGTAGCCGGGGGTGGTCAGCCCGCCGGCACCGACGCTGACGACGGTGGTGTGCGGCGGTGCGGCGGCTGCCCGACGAAGACCCACCCGGCCACTTCCTCACCTGCCGGGCACGAGCGCGGGAAACACGTCGGAGAGCTGTGTGGCGGGCAGGTCCTTGGCCTGCCAGGGCGCTGTCCGCCGCTCCTGGGCCAGCCGCTCCAGCACGGGCACCACCTCGGTCGGCGCGCGGCGGTAGACCGCCTCGTCGCGCAGCTGGGCGGCGTTCTGCGCCGTCCGGTCCTGGGCGGGCAGGCGCTCGTCGGCACCCCGCAGCGGAATGTACATGGCCCGCGGCCAGCGGGCCGTGTCGAAGTCCGGGTTGTCCTTCCAGGGCTGACCGAACCAGCAGCGCAGCCGGTTCCAGGCGTCCCGACGGTCCTCCAGATCACGGTCGAGACCGGTGTCATGGGTGAACGACCCCTGGATGTCGTCGCGCGTCATGTCGATGGCCGTCTCCAGGGCGAGCGCGGCGCGGTGCTCCGGCCCGCGTACTGACCGACCAGCACGGCCAGTCACAACGTCACCAGGGCCATCGTCGACCGCCCCGGCAACGCCCGTTCAGGCTGGCACTGCAAGCCGAAGGAGGCATTTCACGCGCTAGCCCGGCGCTGCGCAGGGTGCGCTCACTCGCAGTAGGCGTCCGCCCCGGGCCGCCAGCCGGTGGCCAGGAACCGCGAGACCGTCTCGTCTCCGCAGGCGTTGCCGTTGGCCAGGTAGGCCTCGTGGCCGGTGGAGTTGACGGTGACCATGACGGCCCGGCGGCCGAGGGCGGTCCGGAGCTTGAGGGCGCCGCTCAGCGGGGTTGCCACATCGCGCTCGTTCTGGGCGAGCATGATCCGGCCGGCCGGTCCGCGGTCGGTGATCCGCACCGGCGCCTGCTCCGGCCGCCACGGCCAGGCGGCGCAGACCATTGCGTTGCGAGGCATGCCTGCGGTCAGAGGGTACTTGGCGCGGCTCTCGTCAACGGCTTTCTGATATACGGCGGTTGACCGGGGCCAGGCGACGTCGTTGCATATGGTGGCCGCGGCCACGCCGGTGAGGTTCTGCAGCACGGTGTCCGGGGGAGACTGCGGTGCGCGCGGGACCGTGTCCTTGCGCGCGGCCAGGATCAGCTGGGCGAGACCGGCGTAGTTGTCGGGGTCGTAGAAGCTGTTCAGCATGGTCTGGCGCAGGACGTTGCCGTTCAGCTCGGCCGGGTTGGCGCCGGGCCAGGGGATCGGGACGCGGTCCAGGCGGGCGGCGAGGCGGAGGAAGAGCGGGCGCACCTCGGCGGCCGTGTCGGCCAGCCGGTACGGATTGCCGGGCTCGGAGGCCCACTTGGCGAACACGGGGAAGTTGTCCTCGACGCTCACCTCGAACGCGGCGAGCCAGGCGCGCTCCGCCTTGACCGGGTCGGGGTTGCCGTTGCTGTCGAGGACGACGCGGTCGGTGCGCTGCGGGAACAGCTGGGCGTAGACCGCGCCAACGTATGTCCCGTACGAGACGCTCCACGCCGACAGGCGGGACTCACCCAGCGCGGCCCGGATGCGGTCGATGTCACGGGCGTTGTCGACCGTACTGATATGCCGCATCAACGCGCCGCCGTTGCGGGCGCACGCGTCCGCCATGCGCCGGGCGGTGGCCATGTTCCCGGTGACCCGTCCGTCGGCGTCGGGCCAGGGCCGTAGCGCCGTCAGGGCGAGGTCGCCGCGGTCGACCCCGCAGCTGACCGCGGTGGAGGGCGCGTTGCCACGCGGCGCGAACCCGATCAGGTCGTACTGGTCCCGCACGGCCTGCGGCAGCTTCTGCCCTTTCCCGGACGGGTCGTCGAGGCTGTCGCCGCCCGGCCCACCGGGGATGAGCAGCAGGGCTCCCCGGCGCGCCGACGGCTTCTCGCTGCGGATACGGGAGAGCGCCAGGTCGATCTTCGGGCCGTTCGGGTGGGCGTAGTCCATCGGCACTGCGAGGGTTGCGCCGGTGGGCGGCCAGGAACAAGGTCGAGCTGTGCTTCACCCCGACCAACGCCTCCTGGGCGAACCCGATCGAGGCGCACTTCGGGCCGCTGCGGCAGTCCACCCTCGCCAACTCCAACCACCCCAACCACACCGTCCAGACCCGCGCGCTGCACCGCTACCTGCACTGGCGCAACCAGAACGCCCGCCATCCTGACGTCCTGGCCGCCCAGCGCAGGGAACGCGCCCGCGTCCGCAGCGAGAAGGGCATCCGCTGGGGAGGACGCCCCTTGGTACCCGCAGCCTGACCAGGCTGTCGAACCTATCCGGTCACGGCAGCAGTCATACGTGGACAATCTGTCCTGCCATGTCCCGGATGGTGTCGGCCAGGGTGTCAGGAGCGGTGAGGTGGGCGATGTGTCCCTGGCCAGTGAGCGTGGCGATCCGCGCATTCGGCAGGACTGCTGCCAGGTCAGTCAGACGTTCGCGTAGGTGGGAGGGGCTGAGGTCACCCTCGATCAAGGCCGTCGGTGTTTCGAGCGTCGCGAAGCGATCAATACCAACACCAAGCGCGTCGATCGCTTCGCTGTCTGCGATCTGTGCCGCCGCGTATGCGGAGCACGCCTCTCGCACGTGCTGGTCGGCGAACATGGCATCGACCACGTTCGCGGGCATGCGGACGATGTCCCGCATGTGGATCTGCATCGCCTCGACCGGGTCGCCCCTGTCGAGCGCGGCACGGGCACGTGCGCCCGCCGTCCCGGCGATCAACTCCTTGGTGGGCATCGGCGGTTCGTAGAGCCACAGTCCAGCGAACGCCGATGGGTCCAGCAATGCGGCTTCCAGTGCGGCGACGGCTCCCGAGGAATGTCCCACAAGAAGCACAGGGGACTCCAGGAGATCCGCGATGGCGACAATGTCGGCTGCCTCGATGGTCATCGAGTGAGGTAGTGCGATGTCTGCTTCGGGAACGTAGATCCGTCGGCGGATCCTGACGACGCGGAAGTCGTCGGTGAGGTGGCGGGTGACGCCGTCCCAGGTCGTCGCATCTCCGCCGCCTGGGTGGACCACCAGCAGGTTCGGCCCGGATCCGTCATCGAGAGCGGTGATGAGGCGGCCGTCGTCAGATGATGCAAGAAGCTCAGTCATGCTCACAAGCTTGTACCTGTCCGCCGACATCACACCGACACACTGCCGACAGCAGTCGGCAGCCCCAGCCGAACGGCGTGCCCGGTACCGGAAGCGAACAGCAACCCGGTGATCGTTTCTGGTCAGAGCACTAGTAGGGCTTGGTCAGGTCGGTTGTGGTGGTGCGTGTCCTGCGGGCCCGGTGTGGCGTTGAGTGTGCGTGACTCCGGACGAGATTGCTGTGGT
>NZ_JBIRXG010000068.1:0-17728 GCF_044388685.1 Streptomyces sp. NPDC020192
ACCTCGCGGGCGCCACGGTGTTCCTCGCCTCGGACGCCGCCGCCTACGTCCACGGCACCGTCCTGCCCGTCGACGGCGGATGGCTCGGCCGATGAGCGACACCGACCTGGCCTCCGTGCTGGACGGCGCCCGCGTCATGCCGGTGCTGACCGTGCCCTCCGCCGCGACCGCCGGCCCGCTGGCCGACGCGCTCGCGGCGGGCGACGCCCGGTGCGCCGAGGTCACCTTCCGCACCCCCGACGCCGAGCGGGTACTCAAGACGATGGCCGCCCACGGCGGGCTGACCGTCGGCGCCGGTACGGTCCTCACGCCCGAGCAGGCGGAGCGGGCCGTGGCGGCCGGGGCCCGTTTCGTCGTCTCGCCCGGCTTCGACGAGGCAGTCGTCGCCAAGTGCCGCGAGCTGAGGGTGCCCGTGGTGCCCGGCATCGCCTCCGCCACCGAGCTGATGCGCGCCCTGCGGGCCGGCCTGGACACCGTCAAGCTCTTCCCCGCCGAACCACTCGGCGGCATCCCGATGCTGCGCGCCCTCGCGGCCCCCTTCCCCCAGGCACGGTTCGTACCGACGGGCGGCATCGACGCACCGCGCCTGGCCGGCTACCTCACCCACCCGGCGGTCCTCGCCGTCGGCGGCAGCTGGATGGCCACCCCCGCCCACCTGGAGCGGGGCGACTACGAGGAGATCCGCCGGCTGACCGCCGAGGCCGTGCACGGGAGCGCGACGTGACCGACGTGGTGGCCCTCGGCGAGGTGATGCTCCGCTTCGACCCGGGCGAGGGCAGGATCCACACCGCCCGCACCTTCCAGGTCTGGGAAGGCGGCGGTGAGTACAACGTCGTCCGCGGACTGCGTCGCTGCTTCGGCCTGCCTACGGCCGTGGTGACCGCCCTGGCCGACAACCAGGTGGGGCGGCTGGTCGAGGACCTGATCCTCCAGGGTGGAGTCGCCACCTCCATGATCCGGTGGGTGCCCGCGGACGGCATCGGCCGCGGCGCGCGCAACGGCCTGAACTTCGTCGAGCGCGGCTTCGGCATCCGGGGCGCGCTGGGCGTCAGCGACCGCGCGGGCACAGCCGTCTCACAGCTGCGCAAGGGGGATGTCGACTGGGACGCGGTCTTCTCCTCGGGTCCGCGCTGGTTCCACACCGGCGGCATCTTCGCCGGTCTGTCGGAGACCACCGTGGACGTCGCGGACGAGGCCATGGCGGCCGCGCGGCGGCACGGTGTGACGGTCTCCTACGACCCCAACTACCGCCCCAGTCTCTGGGCCGGCCGGGGCGGCGCCAACGCCGCCCGCGAGGTCGACCTGCGGCTCGCCCGCCACGCCGACGTCGTCGTGGGCGCCCTGGGCCTGGCCGGACCGTACCCAGGGGCGCTGCGGGTCAGGGCGGACGAGGTGCAGGACGCGCTCGCAGAGGTCGCGGGACGCCTGCCCCAGGCCGAGGTGCTGGCGACGACCGTGCGCACGGTGCCCTCGGCCGGGGTGAACGACTGGTCCTCGGCAGCCTGGTCGGCCCGGACCGGCTGCGTGCGTGGCCCCGACATGCCCGGCCTGCACGTCCTGGACCGCATCGGCTCCGGCGACGCGTTCGCGGCCGGACTGATCTACGGACTGCTGACGGGCGACGGCGAGGAGCGCGGCTCGGCGGCTCACGCCAGGCCCGCGGCCAACCTCGATGCCGCCGGCCTGCAACGCGCTCTGGCCTACGGCACCGTCCACGGCGCACTGGCCATGACCACGCCCGGTGACGTCTCCATGGCCTCACTCGCCGACGTCGAGGCGCTCATGGCAGGTGGCTCGGCTGCCGTCAGACGATGACCGGCCCTCGGCCGCCGTACCGAACCGCACCACCGGAGGAGCAGAGTTGACACATCGGACCATGGGCCACCGGAAGATCACGAACACCCCCGTCGAGCTCACGGAACTCGGCTTCGGGGCCTCCGTGATCGGCAATCTCTACCGCGTCACCCCTGCTCACGACGCGCAGGCCGCGATCGAGGCGGCCTGGGAGGCCGGCATCCGGTACTTCGACACGGCACCGCACTACGGACTCGGTCTCTCCGAGCGACGCCTGGGAGCCGCCCTGCGGGACCGTCCACGCGACGCGTACGTCGTCTCCTCCAAGGTCGGCCGCCTGCTCGTCCCCAACGAGCAGCCGCGCGGCATCGACACCGAGGGCTTCGTGGTGCCGGACGACCTGCGCAGGCAGTGGGACTTCAGCCGTGACGGAGTGCTCCGCTCCATCGAGGCGACCTTGGAACGCACCGGCCTCGACCGCCTGGACGTCGTCTACCTGCACGACCCCGACGACCACTGGAGACAGGCCGCCGAGGAGGCCATGCCGGCCCTCGCGGACCTCCGCGACCAGGGGGTGATCGGCGCGATCGGCGCCGGCATGAACCAGTCGGCCATGCTGGCCCGCTTCCTGCGCGAGACCGCAGCCGACCTGGTCATGCTGGCCGGGCGCTACACACTCCTCGACCAGTCGGCCCTCGACGATGTCCTGCCCGCAGCGCGGGAACTCGGCAAGAGCGTCGTGGCGGTGGGCGTCTTCAACTCGGGGCTGCTCTCCCGCGACCGCCCCGCCGAGGGCATGAAGTACGACTACCAGGACGCCCCGCCTGCCCTGGTAGCCCGCGCTCGGGCGATCGCCGAGGTCTGCGCGGCGCACGGCACGACCCTGCCCGCCGCCGCGATCGCCTTCCCGCGCACCCATCCCAGTATCATCAACATCACCCTCGGTGTGCGGAACGCGGAGCAGGTTGCACGAAACGTGGAACTCCACGATCAGCGGATCCCTGAAGATCTCTGGGATGATCTCCGTGCCCGAGGACTGATCAGGTCGGACGTGCCCACGGCGGACGATCCTGGAAGGAGTTCGCAGTGTCTCTGACGGACAAGGCCATAGCGCAGATCCGCGAGCTGATCCGCACCGGTGCGCTGCCTCCGGGCTCCAAGCTGCCGCCGGAGCCGGACCTGGCAGCCCAGCTGGGTCTGTCCCGCAACCTGGCCCGTGAGGCGGTCAAGGCGCTGGCCGTCGCGCGGGTTCTGGAGGTCCGGCGGGGTGACGGCACGTACGTGACCAGCTTGCAGCCGAGCCTGCTCCTGGAAGGGCTCGGCGGAGCGGTGGAACTGCTGCAGGGCGACTCCGCCGCCCTGCAGGACCTCATGGAGGTGCGGCGTCTCCTCGAACCGGTCGCCACCGCCCTGGCCGCCACCCGGATCTCCGACGAGCAGCTTGCCGAGGTCAAGCGGCACCTGGACGCCATGCGTGAGGCCCGCGACGACGTCGAGCAGCTCAACATCCACGACGCCGCCTTCCACCGCGCCGTCATCACGGCCACGGGCAACGAGACCCTGCTCACCCTCCTCGAGGGCATCTCCGGCCGCACTCTGCGCGCCCGCATCTGGCGCGGCCTGGTCGACACCCAGGCCGCGGGCCGGACTCTCGCCGAGCACGAGGCGATCTTCCATGCCCTGTCCACCCGCGACGGCTCCCTCAGCCAGGCCGCCGCACTGCTGCACGTGAGCAACACCGAACAGTGGCTCAGAGAACACCTGCGCTCCGGCGAGGCCCCTCCCCTTCGGTAGACGTCGATGACGCGCGGGCCGAGCGTGCCGCCCGGCAGCGGACGGAGGCCTGCGCCGGACCTCTTCCGGCGGGTCCGACGCAGGTGGCCCAGCAGGTACCGGAGCTGGTCGCGCACATGGTGTACCTGACCGCGTTCATGCCGGCCTTGGGCGTCCGGGTCCTGAAGTCCAGGACGGCGATGACGGCGACCAGGGCGCAGGTGCTGCCTGACGCCCCGCCCGTGTGGACGTCATCCGGGGCCAGGCAGGCATGGCGCCCTGCCTGGCCCCGGCGTGTCAGTTCTCCAGGCGCCAGCGCTGGTTCGCACCGCCCGTGCAGTTCCACAGCTGGACTTTCGTTCCGTTCGCGGTCTGCTGGCCGTTGGCGTCCAGACAGAGCCCCGACTGTGCTGCGGTGATCGTGCCGTCGGGATTGATGTTCCATTGCTGGTCCGGCTGCCCGGTGCAGTCCCAGATCGCCGCCGGGGTGCCGTTGCCCGCGGACTGGCCGACGCCCAGGCACTTGTTGCCGTAGACCATGAGCTGCTTTCCGGTGGTGTGGGTCCACCGTTGGTTGGAGCCGCCGTTGCACTCCCACAGTTGTGCCTGCGTGCCGTTGGCCGTCGTGGAGTTGTTGATGTCGAGGCAGCGCCCCGACTGCTGGCCGACGATCTCCTGGTTACCTGAGGGCGGCGGCGGTGGCGGCGGATTCGAGCCGAACTGGGTGAAGAACTGCCACACCGCTGCCGACGTCCAGGTGCGCCAGCCGTCGCCGGTGGAACCGTCTATGGGACCGGGGTCATGGCCCGCCCCGTCGAACGCGGCCCAGACGACGGGGTATCCGGACCTGCATCCGGAGTAGGTGGTGATGATGTGCGTCAGGCTTCCGTAGGCCGGCTCGGGCGGGTTCTGTGGGGTGCAGCCGTTGGTCCGGACGAAGGTGTCGCGCAGGTCTCGTCCCGACTGGATGGGCAGCACGTTGTCCCTGAGGCCGTGCAGTCCCATGTAGGCGATGGGCTGGTTGCCGCCGTTGCACCCGCTGAGGTTCGCGCCGGAGTAGACCGCGACCGCGCGGAAGACCGTCGCCCGGGAGCAGGCGAGGGCGTAGGACATGGCACCGCCGTAGCTGAAGCCCGCGGAGAACAACTGGGTGGTGTCGACGCACAGACCTGCTTCGATCTGGCTGACCATGGCGTCGACGAAGGCCACGTCCTGGCCGCCGGGGTTGGCCCAGCCGTTGCCGTTGCCCTGGGGGGCGACGAAGATCGTGCTGTTGTTCGCGTTGTCTGCCAGGCGCCTCAGTCCGTAGTAGGACCAGTTGTACCCGTCCGTACCGCCCGAGTCGACGTCGCCCGCCGTGCCGCCCCGCCAGTGGAAACCGAAGATCAGCCGGTAGGGGTGGTTGCTGTCGTAGCCGGCGGGGACCCGCAGGATGTAGCTGCGTGTCTGGCCACCGCTCTGGATCGTGTGGGTGCCACTCGTCAGCGTTGGGGCCTTGCCGCAGCCGGCCGTGGCCGTTGCCGACGGGCGTGCGCCGAGGCCGCTGCTGAACGAGGTGCCCGCAGCTGACAGGACGAGAAGTATCGCAGCCGCGATGGACATGAGGAGCGGTTTGCGTTTCATGCACTCCCTCTTCCGTGGTGGGGGGTTGACTGGAAGCGTGGGTCGACGGGGCGGTTCAGACGCCGGTGATGGTCCACTCGTTGTTGGTGCTGGAGTTCGGCGTCCACAGCACCGCGGTCGAGCCCACCGTGGTGCTGCCGCTGCCGTCGAGCGCGGTGCCGGTGCCCCGGTTGACGATCTGGTAACGGCCGCCGCCGAGGCTGGTGAGCGACCACTGCTGGTTGTTGCCGCCGTTCCAGACCTCCTGCCGGGCGGGAGCGCCGTTGGCGGAGTTGCCCCAGCTGTCGGCGGCCATGCCGTTGGTGCGGTTCATGATGCGGTAGTAGCCGTTGCCGAGGTCGATCAGCTGCCACTGCAGGTTGGCGCTGCCGTCGTAGTTCCACTGCTTGAGGTTGGAGCCGGACGCCACGTTTCCCCCGCTGTCGAGCACCAGCCCGCTGGTCACGTTGGCGATCTTCACCCAGGTCGTGGAGCCGCCCGGTGCGCCCAGGACGGGGATCTCACCGGAGAAGGTCAGCTTGACCGTGTACGCCAGGGCGCTGAACGGCGGGTTGGCCGAGGGCATGGCCAGGTGCAGGCCGGAGGCGTCCTGGCTCGGGGCGGGCAGGTTGACGTAGGTGCCGGCGGCGTTGTTGAGCAGTTGGGCGCTGGTCAGGCTGCTGAGGTTGATCTGGTTGGAGTTCAGCGTGGTGATGGTCATGGTCGCGCCCTGCCAGCCCAACGCGGTGACGTAGAGGACCTTGTTGTCCTGGCTGCGGGTGAACCGGATGTCCTGCGGTTTGCCGGCCACAGGTCCGCTGAACGAGCCTCCGCCCATCTTGGTGGGGCCCTCGCCGTAACTGGTCCAGGAGCGGGTGCCGTAGACCGCCTCTCCGAAGCGGCCGAGCCAGTCGCCCATGCCGAGCAGGATCGACTGCTGCCCGGAGGGGATGGTGCCGTCGGCCATCGGGGCGATGTTCAGCAGCATGGTGCCGCCCTTGCTGACCCGGTCGATCAGCGAATGAAGCAGTGCCTGCGTCGAGTAGTAGCCGATGCCGACCGTGTAGCACCAGCTGGAGGAGGAGATGCTGTCGTCGGTCAGCCAGAACGGAGTGAGCAGCCCTGCCGGGCCGCCGCGCTCGAAGTCGAAGACCTCACCCTTGTTGTCGAGGCCGTCCTTGTAGGTCGCGACGACGTCCTTGTTCCAGGCGACGGCCCGGTTGTAGTAGTACGCGAGGAACTGGAGCCGGTCCGATTCCTGTACCAGGTTGAGGTCGAAGTCCTGCCAGATCAGGTCGGGTTGGTAGCCGTCGACGACCTCGACCAGCTTGTCGTACCAGAGCTGGTTCTCGGCGGCCGAGCCCTGCTGGCCGAAGAGGATGCGCAGGGTCGGGTCCGACTGGTTCGGCACGTGGTCGTAGAAGCCGTTGAAGTGGTAGGCGTGGTGGAGGGAGGCCATGAACTTCAGGCCCTGCCCGCGGATGGCCTGTGCGTGCAGGCCGACGAGGTCGAGCTTGGGGCCGTGCCGGACCGAGTTCCACGGGTTGGCGCGGCTGTTCCACATGGAGAAGCCGTCGTGGTGCTCGGCAACCGGGCCCGCGAACCTGGCGCCCGCGGCCTTGAACAGCCGGGCCCAGGCTTCCGGGTCCCAACTACCGCCCTGCGATGCCAGTTTGGGGGCGAACTGCACGAAGTTGCCGGCCTTGTCAGGGGCTCCGTCGATGAAGTTGTTGTACGGCCACACCGAGGGGTCGCCGTAGGTGGCGATGTGGTGCTTGTTCTCGTTCGAGCCGCCGATGTACATGTTGCGCGGATACCACTCGTTGCCGAACGCGGGGACGCTGAAGACGCCCCAGTGGTAGTAGATGCCGAACTTGGCGTCCTTGAACCAGGCCGCGGCCGGGGGGTGCTGGTCGACGGAGGACCAGCTCGCGGTGTAGCTCGCGGGGCCGTCGGTCGCGGCGGCCTCGGGGGCGAACCGCAGCAGGCCGAAGGCCGTCATCGCGCCAGTCGCCGCCAGCAGCCGGCGCCGGCTGATCGGGAGGGGGGAGGAGGTCATGCGGAGCCTCTCAAAGTCATCGACGGGGTGTGATCTCGGGCGTCACCGGATCAGTTGCGCGTCCACTTCTGGTTACCGCCCCCGGTGCAGGTCCACAGCTCCAGCAGGGTGCCGTTGGCTGTTCCCGCTCCGGTGGCGTCCAGGCACAGGCCGGACTGGGCACCGGTGATCGTGCCGTCGGCGTTGAGCGTCCACTTCTGGTTGCTGCCACCGTCACAGGTCCAGATGTCGACCTTGGTGCCGGGGCTGGTGCCGCTCCCCGAGGCGTCCAGACAGGCGCTGCCGTAGACCCGCAGTTCACCGGCGGAAGTGCTGGTCCACTGCTGGTTGCTGCCGCCGTTGCAGTCCCACAGCTCCACCTGGGTGCCGGATGTCTGCGACTGGTTCGGTACGTCCACGCACCGGCCGGAGCCGGCCCCGACGATCGTGGCGGTCGTGCCACCGCCGGTTCCGCCGCTGCCGGGGGTGAGGGACAGGTTGTCGAACTGTGCCGTCTCGCCCTGGCTGGTCGCGTAGCCGACCTGTCCGCCGGCCCAGGTGCGGTCGTTAACGGAACCGACCGTGGAACCGTCGATGACGGCGGTGAGAGTGGTGCCCGAGAAGGTGAGCGCCACGCTGTGCCACCGGTTGGTGCCCAGCGCCGTGGTCGTGCCGTGGGCGAGGGTGGAGACGCTGCCGTTGGTGTTGGAGTTCAGGATCGACCAGGCTCCGGTGTCGCTCACCCGCAGGTGGTAGGCGTTCAGTTGGCCGGTGCTGCCGTAGTCCTGCCCGTTCGCGCGGCCGATCAGCTCGGCGTATCCCGGCTGTTCGAGCAGCACGTCGGACGAGACGGTGTAGTTGCTCCAGCTCACATCACCGAGCAGGGCGTGCGGATCGGACAGCGCGTCCCAGGTGATCGGTTTCTGCGGGCTCATCTGGCGCACGCACTGGCCGCTGCGGCCGCCGCCGCAGCCCGTCACCTCGAAGGCGCCCTGCCAGTCCATGAGGTACTTCGCCTCGGTGCCGGTGGCGTAGCCGTCGAAGGAGTCGCTGTATGGCAGGCTCATCGTGCCCTGGGCGGGGCCGGTGGCGGTGCCCTTGCCCTGGCCGGTCGTGGTGGTCAGCGTGTAGACGCGGTGGGGCTGCACGGTCAGGCTGAAGCCGCCGCCCGACGGCGTGATGTCCGTGGCGTGCACGAAGTAGTCGGCCGGATTGCCGGAGTCGACGTCGGTCGACCAGACGTGGACGGTTCCGGTGGACAGCCCTCCGGTGACGTTGAAGTTCAGCGTCTGAGCGCTGCCGGCGTCCATCGTCTCGATGACCGTGGAGTAGTCGGAGTTGTTCACGGACTTCAGCGACACGTAGCTGCCGTTGTTCCGGTTTCCACCGATGTAGCCGCTGGAGGCGTCGAGGTACTGCCATCCTGGCGCGGTGAACTGGCTGGTGTGCGCCATCACCCAGGTGTTCTTGCCGATCGCGTAATGCCCGGACCACGGCTGCGAGGCGAGGGCGAGACCCATGGTGGGGTAGGGCAGGTTCGGGGTGATCGCGGCGACCACAGGCCAGTTGAGATACGCGGTCATGCGGCCGTCGATGTATCCGCGGTTGATGCCGCGGGCCACGGCCGGGGCTCCCGCGTTGTAGTCGTCCGAGCCGTTCTCGCTGGCCCACAGCTGCTTGCCGGACGACGTGGCGGCCGACGGCACCGAGCAGGTGGACTGGGAGGAGCGGTAGCCACAGGGGTAGTGCGTGCCGATGATGTTCACCGCGGCGGCGAACGCCGGGTTGGAGTCGACGTCGTTGGCCACGGACCAGTCCGAGTCGGCCGCGACGATCTTGACGCTGCCGTAGCCGTTGCTGTTGAGAGCGCTGCGCAGTTGCTCGTACCAGGAGACGTTGTAGCCTCGCTCGTTCCAGCCGCCGAGGTAGTCGATACCGAGCCCGTGCTGTTTGGCGCAACCCAGCCACGAGAGCAGGTAGTTGATCATGTCGGTGGACCAGAAGTTCCCGCCCCCGATCCAGCCGGGCGCTCCCCAGGCGAGCCCGTACAGCTTGATGTTCGGGTTGCGGGCTTTGGCCTGCTCCATCAGCCACCATTCGTAGCCCCGGTCGCAGTTGAGGTCGGAGCGGGTGTGCTGGTGACTGGGCTCGGCTCCCGAGGTGGAGTTGGTGTCCCCGCCGATCTCGGCCTTGAGGATCTGCAGGGAGGCGCCGTAGCCGGGCCGGAAGAGGTAGTCGAGGATCTGGCCGCGCTGGGGTTCGGGGTAGTCGATCAGTAGTCTGCTGTTGCCGCCTCCGCCGCTGATCGCGCCGACGCCGTCGAAGGTCCGGCCGCCGGAGGTGCCGTTGATGGTGATGGAGGTGGCGGCTTGGGCGGGAGCGGCGGTAGTGCCCACGAGGCCGCCGACGGCCAGGATGAGGCCCGTGAGCACGGCTGTCGAGGCGCGCAGGCGCCGCAGCAGCCGTCTGAGTGCTGACACGGTGGGTTCCTTTCGCAGGTCTGAGGTGTCCACGGCCGGTGCGGTCGGCGGACGGTTCAGCGGACGGCGAAGTCCTGGTTGGTGCCCGGCGCGTTCTTGCACTGCCACTGGTCCAGTTGCTGTCCCGCGTTGCTGCCGGCGCCGTAGACGTCCAGGCACAGGCCGCTGTTGCGGTTCTGGAACGCATACGAGCCGTCGGACTGGCGCATGGGCAGCCACAGGCCGTTGGCCGCTGTGCCGGGGGCCTGTTGAACGATGTCCGGGGAGCCGGCCGCCGTGGAGCTGCCGGCGACCGCCACGTCCTGGCCGGAGCCCTGGGCCCGCAGTTCGCCGTAGCCGTCCGAGGCCGGCACGAACTGGAACTGCTGGTTGCCCTGCCCGTTGCACGTCCACTGGTCGATCGCGGCACCCGCGCTGCCGGAGTTGCCGTACACGTCCAGGCACAAGTTGTCGCCGGCGACCACGAGTTGGTGGTAGCCGTCAGGGAAGCCCCCGCCGCCGGACGAGGCCGGGGTGAGATAGAGGGCGAACGCGTCGTGGGAGCCCTGGAAGGTGAACGGCACGGTGATCGAGCCGCTCGAGGCGCTCACGTTCTGGTCGTACACGGTCTGTGGCGCACTGAGCGGCGCCTGGTCCGGGATGCGGTGGACGGTGACGTGCACGCTGCCGGCGTTCGTCAGCCAGGGTACGGACGACAGCCCGGTGAAGGTCACGGACGCGGCGCCGGTGTAGCCGTTCGAGTCACCGACGACGGCCACCGCACGTTTGGCGGCGGAGTCCTCGGCGGCTGCGATCGCCGTCGAGCCGACCTGGCCGGAGGTGTCGACGAGGGTGCCGGTCATGTCGGCGTAGTCGCGAAGGGCCCACCAGTTGCCGGTCGGCTGCCAGCTGCCCCCGCTCTGGGTGAGGACACCTGTCAGGTTGGGGGTGACGCAGCACACCCAGTTGCCGCGCATCGCGTTGGTGTAGCCGGACTGCGCGAACCGTGCCAGGTACCAGGCCGTCACCCCGGCGGTCTGCCGGTCGGCCGGCTGGTATTCGTTCGAGGACAGCGGCAACGGGCCGATGCCCGCCGAGCTCAGGGCGTTGCGGAGGCTCTGCGCGACGGTGACCGGGTCGTCGACGTCGCCCTCGTTGTGGTTGGTGATCATGTCCGGAACTGTCCCGGCCGCCTTGACGTGCGCGAGCCAGGCCTGCCATTCACCGGGGTTGCGCTGCGGGGTGAAGGCGAGGGACGGCCCCACGATCTGCGCCCCTGGGGCGATGCGCCGGATCTCCCGGTAGGCGGTGTCCCACATCTGGAAGTACTGCGCGCTGTTGACACCCCGGGTCCAGAACACGGAGATGTCCGGCTCGTTCCAGATGTCGTAGGCGAACGTCAGCCCCGAGGCCTGCAGCGCTCCCACCGTGGAGTCGATGAAGTTGATCCAGTTGGAGCAGTTGCCGTTGTCGCAGGGGTACGTCGTGTTCGACGGCTGGCCGCCGTTCGCGCCGTAGATGTCGCTGACCAGCACCTGGTACTGCGCGTGGTACGGCGGCCGGGTGAGCCGTTTCGCCTGCGCGATGATCGAGTCGACGTCGGCCCGGGTGGCCGAGCCGTACTGGTAGCCGTCCTTGATCCAGCCGCCGGAGAACCATCCGCCGCCGCGGAACGCGTTGATCCCCAGCTGCTGGAGGAACTGGTCCGGCGGCTGGCTGCCGTCTTCGCTGATGCCGTAGAGGAACCCCTCGCCCACACCGGTCGACGGTCCCCGGGTCGACGCCACGTTGACGCTCAGCGCTGTGCCGGAAGCGGCCTGGCTCGGGGCCGTCGACAGCAGCGGCAGCACGAGTGCCAGGACGATGCCCGCCAGCAGTGCCAGACGGCCGGGTCTCGCTCTCGTCCTCATCCGATCCTCCTGAGTCGGGGCGGCGTTGGGATGCCGCCCCGGAGTCGAGCGGGCGTGCCTCACCGGTCAGCTCAGCGACCATTGCTGGTTGGTTTGGCCGTTGCAGGTCCACAGCTCCACGGGGGTGCCGTTGGCGGTGGCGGCGCCCGTCACGTCCAGGCACAGCCCGGACTGGGTGCTGGTGACGGTGCCGTTCGCGTTGAGCGTCCACTGCTGGTTGGGTTGGCCGTTACAGGTCCAGGCGATGACCTTGGTGCCGGGGCTGGTGCCCTGCCCGGAGGCGTCCAGACACAGGCGGCTGCCGCCGGAGGAGACGGTCAGCTCGTGAGAGGCACTCTGGGACCAGGTCTGGTTCACCGCGCCGGTGCAGTCCCGGATCTGCGTCTGCGTACCCGTCGTCGTGGACCCGCCCGGCACCTCCAGACACTTTCCCGCACCCACCGCACGCAGCGCGCCCGTCGTACCGCCGCCGCTGCCCGTCCCGTAGCCGGCGGCGGTGATGCTGGCCTGGACGGCGTTCTCGGTGGCGTCGGAGGGGTAGCCCGCCGTCATCGCGCCTTCGAAGAACTCGCCTTGTCCCGAGGGGCTGTTGTCGCCGCCGGTGCCGAGCAGAACGGAACTGTCGACCTTCATCGGCGAGTAGCCGTTCGGCAGGGGGCCGGAGAAGGTGGTGGTCAGCCCGCCGCTGGCACCGTTGCCGTACTTGAGCGTGAAGTTGCTGGTGCCGTTGTTCTTCAGCCAGGCGCTGACGAACGGGTAGTGCACGCCCTGGTTGTTCGGGTCTTTGTTGGAGCCGGTGTTGGTGTGGAACATGCCGTTCTCGAGGTCGGCCTCGACCCACGGGCCGCTGCCGGTGCAGCCGCCGAACCAGCAGGCGTTGCCCCAGTAGATGGCGTTCATGGTGGCGTTGCCGGTGTCGGTGTGGGAGTTCTCGCCGCTTCCGTAGTCGAAGCAGCACCACTGGTTCGTGTAGTTCGACGAGGTCACCATGTAGATGCCTTCGGGCTGGGAGCCGGTGGCCACGCCGCTCGCGTGGTCGATCCGGTAACCGACGCCAGGGGTGACCTTGACGCCGAAGACCTGGTGGCCGGCCGCGGTCACCGGCAGGGCCATGGCGTCCGCTCCTACATCGGCCCCGTTGGGACCGGGACCCTTCCAGTAGCCGCCCCAGGAGATCGGCAGGTCGTTGTGTCTGGCGGTCTGGTCGTAGATCTTCGTGATCGTGCACGATGTGCCCGCGCAGAACGACACCTGGGACGCGCCGTCGGCGTACCCGCCCGCGCCGAGCACCCCGATGTCGCGGTAGCTGTGGTCGGACGACCGCTGGATCTGGTAGAGCGGCCCGTTGTACGAGGCGAAGAGCGCCCTCGTCGTGGAGTGCGCGGTCACGCACGGCGTTCCGCCTGCGGCATAGATGTCGCAGGGAAGCGACGCGTCGGCCGCGGAGGCGTTCGCCCGCGGGGCGGCATGGTGGACCGCGGCCGGTGTGCCGGTCCGCGGGGATGTGGCGAAGGCCGGTGTGCCCAACGCGGCCAGGGCCATCGCCAGGGCGATCAGGAGCACGGCCGGAAATCGCCTTTGCCGGCGATCTGTTGCTGATCCGGGCATGGAGACCTCCTCTGTGGCGGTGCCGCCGCGCCGGCGGCACCGAAGCTGCCCGTGGCCGAGGGAGAGGCGGATCATCCCAGCGTCCACCGCTGGCCGCTGGTGCCGTTGCAGGTCCACAGTTCGGCGAGGGTGCCGTCAGCCGTGGCCCCTCCGGTGACGTCCAGGCACAGGCCGGACTGGACGCCGGTGATCGTGCCGTTGGAGTTCAGCGACCACTGCTGGTTGCTCTGGCCGTTGCATGGCCAGATCTCCACCTTCGTTCCCGGTGTGGTCTGGTTGTTGTAGGCGTCCAGGCACATCTGACCACTGCCGGAGTAGACCGTGAGCTGGTCGGAGGCGGTGTGGGTCCAGGTCTGGTTGGCGCCGCCGTTGCAGCTCCAGATCTCCACCTGGGTGCCGGCGGTCGTGGTGGAGTTCGGCACGTCCAGGCACTTGCCCGCGCCGGCCGCGTGCAGCTCACCGGTCACGCCGGTGCCTCCGCCGCCGCTGGTGCCGCCCGCGACCCGGTACATCACCGTGCCGTGCGCCGGTACCGAGGCGCTGATCGTGCCGGAGGTGGTCGAGGACGCGCCCGACCAAAGGTCGGTCAGGGTGTAGGCGGACGCCCCGGTCTTTCCGATCGCCGGCGCGGTGGTGGTGATGGTCGCCGTGGAGCCGGTCTCGTTGAACAGCGCCACCGACACATCCCCGTTGGCGAGCGGCTTGGCCAGTACGTCAAGGCCGCCCGAGGAGGACACCATGGTGCCCTGTTTGCCGAGCGAGTCCTGGTCGACCGCGATCACCCGGGAGTTGGTCAGGACGGACAAGGTGTCGGAACTGGCCGAGGGGATGTTGGTGCCCGCGATCAGCGGCGCGGCCATCTCCGCCCACAGACTGAACTCACTGCGGCTCTCGGTGGCCGTCATCGAGCCGTTGCCGACCTCCAGCATGTCCGGGTCGTTCCAGTGGCCGGGTCCGGCGTAGGAGGCCAGTCCGACGTTGCTGTGGAAGATCGACAGCATGCTGGAGAAGGTCGGGCTGATGTCGCCGGTGGTGCGCCAGCTGTTGCCCACGTCCGCGCCCCAGGTCCACACGTTCTCCTGGCCCCAGTTGCACAGGCTGAACAGGATCGGCCGGCCGGTGGCCGCCAGGGCATCTCGCATCGCGGTGTACCGGGTCCGCGCCGGCACGCCGGTGTTGTTGCAGTTGTCGTACTTCAGGTAGTCCACACCCCACGACGCGAACGACTGCGCGTCCGTGGCCTCATGCCCCAGGCTCCCCGGGTATCCCGCGCAGGTCGCGGTACCCGCGTCCTCGTAGATCCCCAGCTTCAGCCCCAGCGAGTGCACGTAATCGGCGGTGCCCTTGATGCCGTCGGGGAACTTGGCCAAGTCCGGCACCAGGTGGCCGCCGGAGTCGCGGTTGTGGGTCATCCAGCAGTCGTCGATGTTGACGAACGAATAGCCCGCCGCCTGCATGCCGTTGGTGTGCATCGCCTGGGCCGTGGCCTTGATCAGCGACTCGGAGACGTTACAGCCGTACGCGTTCCAGTCGTTGAAGCCCATCTGCGGGGTCGGAGCGAGCCCGTTGCCGAGCGCCGCGGCGGGCTGCGCCATACCGAGGGAAAGCAGGGGGGCGGCCATGGTGAGCAGCAGGGCCGAGAACGTGAGCGCCAGGGTTCTGCGCAGGGACAGCAGCGGGGGCAGTGGCCGAAAACGCCTGGCTCCTGCAGTGGTTATGGGCATAAGTCATCGACTCCTGGGGCGAGTTGGGGAAGCAGAAAGGCGTTCAGCGGTAGCCGGCGGCAGTGATGTTGGACTGCACCGCGTTGTCGGTCGCGTCGGAGGGGTAGCCGGCGACCATGGCTCCCTCGTAGAAGGTGCCGGCGCTCAGGTTGGCCCCGCCGCCGGGTTTGCAGCAGTCGCCGCCGCTGCCCAGGACGATGGCCCCTTGTTTCTTCATGGGGCTGTATCCGCCGGGGAGCCCGCCGTCCCAGAGGGTGGTCAGGCCGCCGGACTGCGCGTTGCCGCCCTTGAGGGCGAACCTCGATGTGCCGTTGTTCTTCAGCATCGCGGTGACGAACGTGCCCGGAAACGCCCGCTGGTTGGTGTTCCAGGACTGGCTGCCGCCGGAGTACAGGCCCCATTCGAGGTCGGCCTGCACCCAGGGACCGCTGCCGGAGCAGCCGCCGAACCAGCACTCGGTGCCGAAGTTGATCGCGTCCATCGCTCCGGCGGCGTCGGCCTTCCGGTCCGTCTCGCTGTTGCCGTAGTCGAAGCAGCAGCCGCCGTTGACATGGGTGCCGCTGGTCACCATGTACGCCCCTTCGGGTGCGGCACCGGTCGGCACGCCCGTCAGGTGACCGTCCCGCCAGTAGCTGTTCCCGGGGTTGATGTGGAGCGAGTACGCCTTGGTACCGCCGACGGTCAGCGACTCCGAGGTCGCCTTCGCTGGGCTGCTCTGACTCGATCCCGGAACCTGGGCCGAGCCCTGGTACCACAGGTCGTTGCCGTGTCCGGACTGGTCGCGGACGACCGTGACCACGCATGTGGTGCCCGCGCAGAACGAGTCCTGCGCCGAGGCGTCGGCGAAACCTCCGGGCGCCAGCACGCCGATGTCCCGCGTCGCGTTGTCCGAGGCGCGCCTGACCTGGTACAGGGAGCCGTCGTACGAACCGTAGAGCGCCCGCACCGTGCTGTGCGCGGCCACGCACGGCGTACCGCCCGCGGCGTAGATGTCGCACGGGCCTGACCCGTTGGGCGGAGGCGGAGGTTTCGAGGCGGTCCACTTCTGGTTGCTCTGGCCGTTGCAGGTCCACAGGATGACCGCGGTGCCGTTGGCCGTGCCCGCCCCGCTGACGTCCAGGCAGAATCCGGACGCGACACCGGTGACGGACCCTTCGGAGTTCTGTCGCCACACCTGGGTCGGCCGCCCGTCGCACGACCGGATGACCACCGGAGCTCCGGGAGCCGTCCGGTTGTCGTAGGCGTCCACACACCGGGTGCCGTTCATCGTCCTCAGCTCACCCGCCGCCGTGAACTCGAACGCCTGGTTGACCTGGTCGTTGCAGTCCCAGATCTCCAGCGCCGTGCCCGACGTGTCGATGTTGCCCCTGACGTCCAGGCATCGCCCCGACGCCGAGCTCACCAGGGGTGCCGCTGACGCCGGCGCCGACCAGGTCGGTGCGGATGCCAGCAGCATGGCCAGCAGTGCCGTCACGCATACGGCTGCGGCCGCCGGTAAGTGCGGGACACGGCCCGTGGGACGGCAGGGCGGAGCGGATAGAGGCTGCATTCTGTGTCCTCGGATCTGCGGGGGAAAGGGGACGGAGAGTGCCGTGCCTGTCCGAAGGTGCTCGGGAGGGGTGTCGACCGCTCCCGTCAGCGCGCACTGGAGCGCCCACAGGGAACACTCAGACATCCCATGACGCATAGTGATCCCACAGCCCCATGTCCCTGTCAATAGACCTGTCTTGGCGATTCAAGGCGTAATCCATCCCATGTTTTGGCCCTGGTCAGGCGGTTGTGAGGGCATGCCGAAACCCGCGTCCGGCGACGGCCGCCGTGCCGGACGCGGGTGTTGGTCCCCGATCACCTCACCTGAGGGTCCAGTGCTGGTTGGCGCCGCCGTTGGAGTCCCAGACCTGGGCGGGGCTCCCGTTGGCGCTCTGTCCGGCCGGAACCTCCAGCGCCCGACCGGAGGCCACGTTGATCAGGGTGTACGAACTGTCGCCGTTCTGGGTGGCACGCCAATGCTGGTTCGCACCGCCGTTGTTGTCCCAGATCGTCAGGCGCGTGCCGTTGCCGGTCTGGCCACCTGGCTCGTCCAGCACCCGCCCACTGGCGATGTTGGTCAGCGTGTACGAGCCGTCGCTGTTCTGGTTCGCCCGCCACTGCTGGTTCGCGGCGCTCCCGTTGGCGTCCCATACCTGCACCGGCGTGCCGTTCCCGGTCTGCCCGCTCGGCACGTCCAGCACCCGCCCCGCGGAGGCCACGCTCACCTGGTACACCTGGCCCGAGACGATGCCGCCGCCCGGGTTCCCGGTGCCGCCGCCCAGCGCGGACAGGACCGCGCCGTAGGCGGGCTTCTTGTTGCCGTTGTTGTCGAACAGCAGCGGGTTCTCGCCGCTGCGCCAGGAGTCGCTGTCCCGGATGCCCCACACGGTGATACCGGTGCAACGCGCGACGTTCATGCACGCCTTGACGGTGTTCGCGTAGGCGCTTGCCGGCGCCTGCGCGATGTCCAGCTCGGTTATCTGTACGTCGACGCCGAGCGCGGCGAAGTTGGACAGGGTGGTCTGGAAGCTTGCGGGCGGGCCGCCGGTGCCGAAGTGGGACTGGAAGCCGACGCAGTCGATGGGCACGCCCCGGGACTTGAAGTCGCGCACCATGTTGTAGACGCCCTGGGTCTTGGCGTCGGACCAGTTCTCGATGTTGTAGTCGTTGTAGCAGAGCTTGGCCGCCGGGTCGACGTTCCGGGCGGTGCGGAACGCCTCCTCGATGAAGCCGTTGCCCAGCACGTCCTGGAAGACCGAGCTGCGGTGCTGACCGCTGCCGCCGTCGGCG
>NZ_JBIRXG010000069.1:0-16977 GCF_044388685.1 Streptomyces sp. NPDC020192
CTCCCGCCGCGGTCATGACCAGCAGCAACACCGGCGCGGACATCGACTACGGGCCTCGCGGCCCCCAGCACCGCGACAACGCACAGCTCAGGCCGGCCTGACACCCCTGCCAACACGAAACAGCGGCGCGGCCAAGAGCGCAGCTGGACCAGTTCCCCCGGCCCCTGCGGCGGTGCTCAGGCCGTGAGGCTCTCGATCGCCACGGGAAGGTGCCGGGGGCCACGCAGCACGGCGTTGGCGCGGTACGGCGGCGGGTCCTCGAGCAGCCCGGAGAACCTGACCCGGCGGAACAGTTCGGGGATGGCCGCGTGGAGTTCGATGCGGGCGAGCGGGGCGCCGAAGCAGTAGTGGATGCCGGTGTACATGCCCAGGTGTTCGTTGTCCCTGCGGTCGGGGTCGAACCGGTCGGGATCCCGGAAGCGTTGGGGATCGCGGTTGGCCGCGGCCAGCATGAGCCAGACCGGCGAACCGGCGGGGATCGTGGTACCGGCGACCTCGATGTCGGCAAGGGCTGTGGTGAACGGGATGAACTGGACCGGGGACTCGTACCGCAGCACCTCCTCGATGAGCGGGACGGCCAGGTCCGGGTTCTTCTGGAACCGGTGGAGGACGTCGGGGTGGCGCAGCAGGGTGAGGGTCGTGTTGCTGATCGCGTTGACGGTGGTCTCGTGGCCGGCGACCAGGAGCAGCACGGCGGTGGCCTCCAGGTCTGCCGGTGTCATGTCGGGGGCGAGCGCGCTGAGTATGCCGGGGCCGGGGTGGCGGCGTTTGGTCTCGATCAGATCGGTCAGGTAGGCGCCCATGTCCTGGCGTGCCCGCTGTGCCTTTTCCTGGCCGTCGGCGCCGCCGGCCTGGGGATCGAGTGACGACGCCAGGGCATCGGCCCAGACGTGGAAGCGCGGTTCGTCCTCGCGCGGCACGCCGAGGACCTTGCAGATGGCGGTGACGGGAAGGGGGTAGGAGAAGTCCTCGACGATGTCGACCTGGTCCTTGCCCTGGAAGGCGTCGAGCAGTTCGGTGACGACCTTGGCCAGCTCTCCGCGCAGGCCGTCGAGGAACCTGGGGCTGTGCGGGGGTCCAAAGGGCCGGTTGATGGTGCCGCGCAACCGGTCGTGCACCGGCGGGTCGGTGAAGATGAAGCTGGGCGGCAGGCCGGTCTCCGCCGCCGGCTGCCCGGTGCGGGCGTAGCCGGGCGGGCGGTTGCTCGTGTCGTTGCTCAGGCGCGGGTCGTTGGCCAGGCTCCGCACCTCGTGGTAGGTGCTGACCAGGTAGGTGCCGTCGTCCTCCCGCCTGACCGGTGTCTTGCGCAACTCCGCGTAGAGCGGGTACGGATCGGCCCGGTTGGCGTAGTCGACGATCTGCGCGACGAGGGTGCCGGACGTCATGGTGTCTCCTGAGTGCTCCGGGCGGTGCAGGGCCGGTGGTCAGGCATGCGCCGGAACGAACGCGACACGCCGCTCGCTCGGCGAGTGACCCGTCAGCGTGACCGTGGCCCCGTGGGTGGGCAGATGGGGATCCGGGAAGGCCGGGTCGACCGGATGCAGCGTCTCGGTCCGGCGGTCGACCGTGCGGTACTCCGGCGGGAACGGCGCGCCGGACGCGATCTGCTGCTCGTAGAACCCCAGCCACCTGGCACCGTCGAAGGACACCGCGGCGATGACGCGGCCGCGGTACCCGTAGACCGCGACGAACCGCTCGTCGTCGAGTGCCCCCTGGGCGACCACCAGTTGGTCGCCCAGCGAGGGAACACCCACCGACTTGATGTTCACGCCGAACTGGGTGGACCAGAACATCGGCAGCCACAGGTGCGGACGGCGATCCGGACCCGCACAGATCATGTTGTGGGCGGCGATCTCGGCCTGCTCGACCGCGTTGCCCCAGTGCTCCAGCGCCAGGAACTGGTAATCGAACAGCGGGTGGGGGCTGCGGGCCACGTCCCCTGCGGCGTAGATGTCGTCGGTGACGATGCCGTTCACGTCGAACACCCGGCACCCGGCATCGCACGCGATCCCCCGGGGCCCCGCGGCCACTCCGGAGCCGGCGAGCCATTCCGTGTTCCGCATGGCACCCAGCGAGACAACGGCCGCGTCCACGTCGATCGCGGAACCGTCGGACAGATGGGCGCGCTTGAGCCGTCCCACGTCATCGCCCTCGAGGGCGGTCACGCTGACCCCGCACCGCAGGTCGACCCCGTGCCCTCGCTGCAGCCGGTCCGCGACCGCGCCGATCACCCCGCCGAGCGCGCCCACCAGCGGCGCCGGCCCGCGCTCGGCGACCGTGACCTCAAGTCCGAGCTCCCGGCAGGCAGAGGCGACCTCCGAGCCCGTGAATCCGGCACCGATCACCAGCACCCGGGACACGCCCCCGGTCAGCTTCCGGCGCAGGCGCGCGGAGTCGTCGCGCGTACGCAGCACGAACACCCCGTCCAGCGCGGCCTCTTCCGGGTGGAACCAGGGCCGCGCCCTGGTCCCGGTCGTGATCAGCAGGCGGTCGTAGGGGACGGTTTCGGCGTTCGCCAGCCGTACCTGCTTGGCGCCCCGGTCCAGGCTCTCGGCGGCGACGCCCAAACGCCATTCGGCGTCGATGTCGCGCCGCCGCGGCAGCGCCGTGTCCTCGGGCCGTGCCCGCCCGAGCAACGCCTGCTTGGACAGCGGCGGCCGGTCGTAGGGCTCGTACGGTTCGTCGCCGATCATGGTCAGTGATCCGGTGAATCCCTTGTCGCGCAAGGTCTCCGCCGCACGCAGACCGGCCAGGGAGGCGCCCACGACGACAATTCGGGCCTGGCGCCGCAGGACCTCGACGTCCGTGTCAGCCGACATGGGACTCCACACCCTTCGTCGGCTCGTCGGAGTAGTCGACCAGGATGGCCTGGACCGGGCACGCGGCAGCGGCCTTCTCCACCCGGTCCTTTTGTGCCTCGTCGAAGCGAGGCGAGAACAGCAGTGCTTCCTCGCCGTGGAGGGAGAAGACGTCCGGGGCGAGAAAGACGCACTGGGCGAATCCCTGACACCGGTTGAGATCGACGACAAGCCTCATCTGGAACCCGCTCCCTGATCAGGCCGCGGTCCCCCTGCACGTCGGCGGTCTACGCCGCAAGCTCCGCAGCCCTTGCGCTCGGTCCACACGATCGGTCGGCATGCCTCTCCTTCAGCATCGGCTCCTTCGGAGCGGCTGGCAAACGGGAAGCGGCGGCTTGGGAAGCCGTCTCTCGATCGGTTGGGATCGGTTGGTTCTTACTGGTCAGACATGGTTTCGCTCATGGTGAGGGGTGGATACGGCGCCCTCAGTCTTGTGCCTGCTCTGCGGTCGAGGTGTGTGCACCAGGGTCTCCATGATCCCCATCGCGGCGAAGCTCCCGCCGTCGAAGGGTGGCTGGCGTGAATAGCGTTCGCGGGGCCGCTGGGCCGTCGTCTCTCCCATGCAAAGGGCACTTTGCCATCCAAGCCACCTCCGAGAGCCCTGGCGGCAGCCGCGGGGCGTGCCGGCCGGTGCCGTCGAACGGTCCAGGGCGATGTGGAGAAGGCGTAGGCGCCAGGCGAAGATCTCGCCGTGGGACATGCACTGCAGCCGGGTGTATACCGATACGTATGGGCGCGGGGCGTGTGCCGGTGGACCGCCTCCCGGAGCAGCAGCTGGGCCGCAGGTTGGTGGCGATCCCCCTTGCGCTGATCGTCGTGATCACGGTGGTGGACATCCATTCCCCGCCGGACGTCCACCTGGGCCCCTTGCTGGTGATCGCGCCGGCCCTGACCGCTTCCCTGGCCGGGCCGCGGCTGACCGCCCTTGTCGGAGCACTGGCCGTGGCGGCCCAGGTGCTCATCGCCGTGTTCCACGGCGGACTGACCACAACCAACCACCTTTCGCAGATCACTGGCTTGGCCCTGCTGTCCGCCTTGGTCGTCTTCGTCTGCCACGTACGCGAGCGGCGCAGCCGGGAGCTGACTCGGGCACGGTCGGTGGCCGAGACGGCGCAGCTCGTACTGTTGCGGCCACCACGCCGGCGGATCGGGCCGCTGCGGGTGGCGTGGCTGTACCTGGCAGCCGAGGACGAGACCCGCATAGGCGGCGACCTGTTCGCGATCGCCCGCTCCGACCGCGGCACCCGCGTGATCATCGGCGACGTCCGCGGCAAGGGACTGGCCGCCATCGGTGAGGCATCCATGGTGCTGGGCGCGTTCCGCGAGGGCGCGCACCGCTACGACACCCTGCCCGAACTCGCCGCGGGCCTGGAAGCGAGCGTCTGCAGGAGCCTGGAGGACGTCGCCAACACCGAGCACGACGCGGGCGAGCACTTCATCACCGCACTGCTGCTCGACATCCCCGACCACGACACCCAGGTCGAGATGATCAATATGGGCCACCCGCCGCCCCTGCTGCTGCACGACGGCCAGGTCACCGTCCTGCACGCACGACGCCCCGTACCCCCCTTGGGCATGTGCGAACTGTCCGTCCCCAGCCACCGCGCCGACCCCTTCACCTTCGACGACGGCGACACGCTGCTGCTCTACACCGACGGCGTCATCGAAGCCCGCTCGCCCAAAGGAGCCTTCTACCCCCTCGCCGAGCGCGCAGCCTCCGCGCCCACGTCCGGACCCGAAGCCCTGGTACGCCACCTCCACCGCGACCTACTGAACCACATCGGCCACGAACCCGGAGACGACGCCGCTCTCCTGGCCATCGAACGCTACGGCGCCCACCACCTCCACCGACCGCACACCACGGCCCGGTCCCTCGACGGCCACCGTCGACTCGACTCCGACTCAAAGCCGGTAGCGGAGGACCCTTACTGAGCCCCCGGCCGATGCTGTCCTGATCGCCTTGCCGACGCCCCGCAGGGCGACAAAGCTGGCAGGAAGAGGAATTCGAACACCCTCAGAACGGAGAAGGAGCCCGCAGGCCGGCCGAGAGAAGATCAAAGGGACAGGGAGTCATGATGACGCAAAGGTCCGAGACGTCGGCGACTCCGGCGGACGCGACCCCGACCGTGGCCAGGCAGCCCGACGGTTACGGCAAACGAGTCGGGCAGGTGGCGGAAATAACCGTTCTCTTCGATGCCCAGCCGGGCGGGGCGGAGAGGTTCCGCCAGAACGCCGCCAAGATCCAGGACGACGCCTTTCGCTATGAAAAGCTCGTCGGCACGGTCCACGACTTCCGCGTCACGTTCATCAACAACGACACTCAGGTCATCGGCGCGGTCACCTATGACGGTGACTTCAAGCCGTACATGGCAGACATCTTCGCCAACGCCGCGCCATGGTTCGATGAGATGTTCGAAGGTGTCGCGGAGGGTTATCCCGGGGCGACCGATCCGCACATCGTCGACTGGCTGGCGACGAAGATCGTGGAGGCCGACATGTGGTACGCCTCCAATCCGACCATGACGGTCCAGGACACCGCCAAGGCAGAAAAGATCACGCAGGCGTTCAACACGTTGCTGGATGCGGCGGCCGACTAGCGGTATGGCTCCGGTCGGTCGAGGGCCCCTCGGCGGGCCGTCCGTCGGAAGGCCCCTCCCGCCAGGAGTTGGTTTTCGTCCCAGGTGCCGTGGCCGTGACACCTGGAACATCATCCAGGCGGCCCGGCAACGGCGCGCGATCGCCGGACCTGGCCCTTCAGCGAAGGTCGCACCGTCATGTCCGACCACCTCTCCGGTACCCGCGCCGAGGTCGACCCAGCCATTGACCTCGCCGACCTCTACGCCTTTCCCAGCCCTTCCCGAAAGGGTCGGCTCGTCCTCGTCATGGACGTCTTTCCCAATGCCCGCCCAGGGGCTCTGTTCTCCGACGCCGCCAGCTACCGGTTCCGTGTCCGTCCCGCAGCCATTGCGACGGATCATCCCGATGCGCTCTTCGAGGTGGGAACCGATGAGTATGCGTTCACTTGCACGTTCTCGGGCCCGGTTGAGTCGGACGCCGACGGGGAGGTGACGCAGTGGGGAACGTGCGTGCTCCCGGGCGGGGAGGCGGTTGCGTTCCAGGTGAACGACGAGCGGGGCGGCGAGGGCCATGGCGTGCGCGTCTACGCCGGGTTGCGGCTGGATCCCTTCTTCATGGATGTCGGCAAGGAGGTTCAGACACGGGCGCAGCGGCGGCTCGCCTTCCTCCCGAGGGGCACCAACTCGCTGGAAGGAGTCGATGTCCTGACCGTCGCGGTCGAGTTTGACGTGGCCGGGCTACTCGGGCCGGCCTCGGGGACCGTGTTCGCCGTTGCCGCGGAAACCGTCACGGCCGGCCCCTATCCCGTACGCCTGGAGCGGCTCGGCCGCCCGGAGGTGAAGAACGTCCTGATGTCGGAGAACGGGGTCGACACCGCGAACAAGATCGTGGATCTGCGCGATCTCTACAACGAGGAAGACCCGTTCCGACTGGGGCCGCACTACCTGGGCGCCTACCGCTCGCGGCTGAACGCCAACCTGACCTTCTTCGACGGTCTGGACGGCAAGCTCGACTGGCAGACAGACCAGGACGGGACGCATCCGCTGACCGACCTGCTGCTCGCCGACTTCCTGGTCGTGGACGTGGCCAAGCCGTACGCCGAGGACAGCTACTTCGAGATCGAGCACTCCCTGCTGGAGGGGCGGGCGCACGCGACCTGTGGCGGCCGCACGCTGAACGACGATGTCATCGACACGCTCTACACGCTGATCGTCAACGCCTTCCACGGTCCACGGATCAGCGACGGCGTCGACCGGGCGACCTCGCCGGCCTCCCGCGAATTCCCGTATCTGGCACCGCCCAACCCCGACCCGCCTGTGCCCGTGTCCGTTCCTACGCCCGCCGCAAGCCGATGAGGGGCAGTTCCGCAACGGCCGGCTGGGTGAGCAACGGGATGCGACTCGATCTTGCCGACGGCCCGGCGACAACGGCCGGCCCGATCGCGATGGGCAACCTCAACGCCCGCATCGAGGGCCTTACCGGCCAGGCGACACGGGGAAGCCTGACCGGTGACGGGTGGGGCGAGCTGGTTGAGCTGACCGCCCTGCGCGGGCACGTGCTGGGCCGTATCGACGAGGTGGAGCGCGCCGCGTCACTGGCCGAAGTGTTCGTCGACCAGGCGCCGAGCGATCCGCGGTCCCGTATGGCCCGCGCCAGGCTGGCCGCCCTCTTTCACCGGTTCCCGGCAGCGCTGGCGGATCTCGACGCGGCGGCTGCGCTGGGACTCGATCGGTGGAGCCTGGACGAGGAGCGGGCTGCCGTCCATCAGGCGGTCGGGCGGTACGACGAGGCACTCGCCAGGTATCAGAACGCGCTGCCGCAACGGCACGACTTCATCGCCCTGGCCGCCCTGGCCCGCTGTCACGCCGAGCGCGGGGAGGTGGCCGAGGCCGAGACGTGGTTCCTGGCGGCGAGAAGCGGCTACCGCGGGGTGAGTCCGTTCCCGCTCGCGGTGCTCGAATTCCAGTGCGGGCAGGAATGGCTGTCCACGGGCGACCTCGCACGCGCGCGCATCTGGCTGGAGTCGGCGGTTCGCCGCCTGCCGGCCTACGTGCCGGCGCAGGGCCACCTCGCCGAGATCGATGGCACCGAAGGCCGGGCCGCCGCGGCGATCGGACGCCTGCGCCGACTTGCGCTGGTGAGTGACGATCCGCACTACGCGGCCCAACTCGCCCGCACCCTGGACTCGCGGGAGGCGGGGGCCGAGGCGGAGTTGTGGCGCGCCCACGCCGCTGCTCGCTACGAGAACTTGATGGCGCGCCACCCTGAGGCGTACGCCGATCATGCGGCGGAGTTCTGGCTGACGGTCGGCGCCGACCCTCAGCGGGCCCTTGACCTTGCGCGGCAGAACCTCGCCCTTCGGCCGACCCCACGTGCCCGGGCGCTCGTGGATCGCGCGACCTGCCGTGTCGCACAGCACCGGTAGATCCGAAAATTGATACAAATCGGCCGAAGTCTGATCGAGGGGACGACATGACGACGGTCGAGGGCCCGGCCCTGCAGCTGGACGAGATCCAGGGCATTGTGCTGCGCACCCGGCCGTCACCGTACGTCGGCACCTACATCCTGCTGCGGGTGGACGATCCCGGCGCCGGCCGTGAGCTGATGGGACGCCTGGCCGGACTGGTCGACTCAGCCGCCAACTGGTGGCAACCGCCCCTGCCGGCACTCCTCAACGTCGCGGTGACGTACCGGGGGCTCGAGGCGCTCCAGGTGCCGCAGACCTCCCTGAACAGCTTCCCCGAGGAGTTCCGGCAGGGCATGGCGGCACGGGCCGAGTTCCTGGGCGACACCGGCGAGAGCGCACCCGCACACTGGGAGCCCCCCTTCGGCACCGGCCAGGTCCACGTCGTACTGTCCCTCGTCGCCGCCGACCAGGAGTCACTGGCCGTCGTCCTCGAACGGGCCCGCCAGGCGCGCGCAGCTTCCCGGCCTTCACGTGGTGTACCGGCAGGACCTGTACCAACTGGCCTCGGGGCGCACCAGCTTCGGCTACAAGGACGGCATCAGCAACCCAGCGGCGGAAGGCAGCGGCGCGGACAACCCACCCGGCGGCGGTCCCGTCCTCAAGGCGGGCGAGTTCGTGCTGGGTTATCCCGACGAGACCGGAAACCTGCCGCCGATGCCGGAGCCGGAGGTGCTGGGCCGTAACGGCACGTTCGTGGTCTGGCGGAAGCTGCACACGCGCGTCGCCGCCTTCCGGCGCTATCTCCACGACAACGCCGGCAGCCCGGAAGAGGAGTCGCTGCTCGCCGCGAAGATCGTGGGCCGCTGGCCGAGCGGTGCCCCGCTGATCCTGGCGCCCGAGCACGACGACCCGGACCTGGGGGCGGACGAGCAGCGCAATAATGACTTCCTGTACGCGTCCGATCCGCATGGCGCGGTCTGCCCCCGTGGCTCACACGCCAGGCGTGCCAATCCGCGCGACTCGGAGATCATCGGTGACGTCGACCTCCACCGCCTGATCCGGCGGAGCACCAGCTACGGGCCGCCGCTGCCGGCCGGCATTCTGGAGGACGACGGCGCCGACCGCGGCATCGTGTTCATCGCCGTCAACACGCACCTGGACCGGCAGTTCGAGTTCGTGAAGTCGCAGTGGTTCAACGACGGCAACTTCACCGGCCTCGATGTGGAGAAGGACCTGCTCACGGGCGACAACGACGGCACGGGCATCTTCACGATCCCCCAGCGCCCGGTACGGCGTCGCCTGCATGGCGTCGAGCGCTTCGTCATCACCCGTGGCGGCGAGTACTTGTTCCTGCCGAGTCTCAGCGCGTTGCGTTGGCTGGCCAACCTTGGTGTCTGAGCCCGCCGTCAGGTGAACCGAGCGTTGCTGACGTCGATGGAGACCATGGTCTGTTCCAGGATCGGGCGGTTGTCCGCATCGCTTCGGTAGGCCCGGCGTTTGGTGGGCAGGCGGATCCCGTCGGCTTCCACGGTGTCGTAGACGTACTGTGCCGCGGCGAATCCGCCTGCGATGTCGACGTGATAGTCGTGCCGACGCAGGAGATGGTCAGGGCCGAAGTAGAAGTCCTGTTGAGCGCTGTGGCTGGCGATGTGGGGCGGGAAGGTGGCCCGCAATCCCCGCCAGATTTCGTCCTGTTCCCGCCATGGTTCGATCTCGGTTACGGCGAAGCCGGGCATCGACAGCAGGAAGGGCGTGGTGAGATACGTCCACAGCGCGTATCCGTTGAAGTAGGCGCGGTCCAGTGGGTCCCACGGGGTGTTGAGGTCGTGCCCGGTGAACGACTTTCGCGGTTCGTTGCGTTCGGCCACGACGCGGCCGTCGACCTTTTCGATGCTGACTCGCTCGGCCGTGAAGTCGGTCTTCTGGTCGGGGGCGCCGAACGGCATCACGGAGGCGTGCTGCTCGTGCAGCCAGACGGTCATCTCCCGGGGGGTGGGGTCCTGCGGCATCCCCTTGATGACGAACATGTCGCCACCGCTGACGATGGTGGCACGAACCGTGGTGAGTGCGTTCCAGCGATCGAGGCCACCATGGGCATCGAGGGCCTCTGCGAGCAACGTGTTCATGTCGGTCTCCTGCTCGGTCGTGCCGGGCGGCGGTGGCCGAAGGGCCACTGATCGGGCGGCCCGGCTTCGGCGACGCAGCCGCAGCCAGGCGAGCCGCGGTGACCTCATCAGCCAGGCGACTCTCTCATCGTTCACAGGTTCACCGGCGTCACGCACCTGGGCGCTGATCCCTGGGACGCTGTAAGCCCAGCCGGAACCGGCGTGGGCGGAGGGCATCCGCCGGTCAGCCCCACCCGCTCGGCGCCTGCGCGCGGGGTCGGTGCGGTCCGCCGGTGGAAGTCGTAGGGGCTTTTCTCGTAGCACCCTTCGCGCGGAGCCGCAGCTGGGTGCCGGTCTGCGGCGGCGCAGCCCCTGGCCGCCGGGCAAGCTGGAAGGCGGAGGTGGTTGCCGTGGCCGGTGAGACGCCCCTGATGATCGTGGATGGCAAAGGCGTGGTCGTGCAGTGGAGCCACCAGGCGGAGGAGTTGCTGGGGCGCCCGGCGGGCGAGGTGGTCGGGCGGTCGGCAACCGATCTGGTCAGCCCGGTCCCCGCGCCAGGCGGTGATGCCGCGGAGCGCTGCAGGCATGACGCCCGGCGTGACGTTGCAGCGCGAGCCGCCCGCCGTGGCCTGCGCCTGCAGCCGACGCTGCGCGAGAACGGTTCGGTGACGTGGGAGATCTTCCTGCCACCTGCGAGCGAGATGGCGCCCGGCATGGAGACCGCGGTGCTCGAAGCGCTGTCCGCCCACACGGCAGGGGCTCTGTTCGTGGTGGACGAGGAGTTGCATGTCGTGTCGGCCAACGCTGCCGCGCAGGCCCTGTCCGGCGCGAGCGCACGGCAGATCCAAGGACGCCCCCTGGCCGATGCGTGGCCGCTTTCATCCCCCGGCGAACTGGAGCACATCCTGCGCCAGGCCATGGCGGACGGTACGTCGGCGACGGACCACGTGATGCGGACGGACCGCGAGCCCCAGCGCACGCACACCGTCTCGGTGCTGCCCCTGCACGATGCACCGGGGGCGGTGGTCGTGGCATACGACGTGACCGGTCAGGAGAAGGCGCACCGTGCTGTCCAGGCCCTGTATGCCGTCCGGGAGCGGGTGGGACAAACCCTGGATGTGGTGGCCACCTGCCAGGAGTTGGTCGACGCGCTGGTCCCCGGGTTCGCCGACATCGCCGTGGTGGAAGTGGTGGAGCCGGTGGTGCGGGGAGAGGAACCACCGCTGAGCCCCCTGGGACGGGATGTGCCACTGCGCCGGGCCGCCTTCGGGAACACCGGCGGTGATCAGCAGGCCCGCGCGCATCCGGTGGGAGACGTCCGTGCGCTGCCGTTCCCGACCCCTTATGCCCAGGCCCTGGCCGACCTCAAGCCACGCACGATTGCCCTGAGCCCCGACACGCCCTGGCTGGCGGCCGATCCGGCGCGAGCCGAAGCGATTCGCGCATCCGGCGCACGCGCCCTGCTCGTCGCACCACTGACGCTGCGCGGAAAGGTGCTCGGATTGCTGAGCCTCTATCGCGACCAGCGATCCGACGGTTTCGACGAGAAAGAACTCGCCCTCACCCTGGAACTGGCCACGCACACCGCCCTGGGCATCGACAACGCCCGCCGCTACACCCGCGAGCACACCATCGCCGCGGCACTGCAGCGCCATCTGCTGCCCCCGGCACCTCCTTCGCAGACCGCGATCGAGACCGCCGGCCTGAATGTGGCCGACGACCGAGGGGCGGGGGGCTGGTCCAACGCCTGCGCCCTGCCCGGCGCCCGAACCGCCCTGGTCGTCGGGGAAGTCACCGGCCACGGCATCCACACCGCCGTCACCATGGGGCAGCTGCGGACCGCCATGCAGTCGCTCGCCGCACTGGACCTCGAACCCGACGAGCTCCTCGCCCGGCTCGACGACGCCACGGCACGTCTCGCACGAGAGCGGAGGGCGCTGCCACCCGGCGACCCCCTACGCACGCAGCCCCTCAGCGCGACGTGCCTGTGCGTGCTCTACGACCCGTTCACTCACACGTGCACCATCGCCTCCGCCGGACACCCCCCGCCCGTCGTCGCCGGCCCCGGTTCCGGCGCCCGAGTCGTCGAACTGACCGCCGGTGGTGCCCTCGGCGCCGGAGGAGGGCCCCCGTACGCCACCACCACCGTCACCCTGGCCGACGGAGACGTCCTCGCCCTCTACACGACCTCGCTCCTGTCCGCCGTACAGGGCCACGACGGCACGAGCGACCCGCAGCTGCTCCGGCGCATGCTCGCCGACACCGACCGGCCCCTCCAGAACCTGTGCGACGACGTCCTGTACCGGCTGCACGCCGACACCCTGCCCGGCGACGCCATCCTTCTTCTCGCCCGCACCCAGCCCTTCCCCGCCGACCGCGTCACCGTCTGGCCGCTGGACCAAGAGCCCACCGCCCCCGCCGTCGCACGGCGGCACGTCCGGCACCAACTCGCGGCCTGGGGCGTGGACCAGGACACCGCTTACGACACGCAGGAAATCGTCAGCGAGCTGGTCACCAACGCCCTGCGGTACGGCGCCCCACCCGTACGACTGCGCCTCATCAACGACCGGACCCTCACCTGTGAGGTCCAGGACTCCGGCCCCTCCGCTCCGCGGCTGCGCCACGCACGGTCGGTCGACGAAGGCGGCCGCGGCCTTTTCATCTGCGCCCAACTCGCACACAACTGGGGGATCCGCTACACCAACGACGGCAAGACGGTCTGGACCGAGCAGGCTCTCCCCTCACAGCACCCACAGTGTGGGTGGCAGTGCCTGTGAGTCTTCGGCGGCCGGCCGCGATCAGCGCAGGAGGACGCCGAAGACCATGTGGAAGAAGGCGTCGAAGGGAGCGGAGGACTTGTCGGCCCGGGCCGCGATCAGCGTGCCCTCCCAAGCGCTGAGGATGAACAGCGCGGCTTCCTCGGCGTCGAGAGAGGCGTCCAGCTCACCCGCTTCCTGGGCTTCGGTGAGCACCCGCCGGATGTGCGCGGCCCACCGCTGGAAGCCGCCCTGGACGGCGGAGCGGATCTCCTCGGAGTGGTCCGCCACCTCCGCGCCCAGGTTGCCCACCAGGCATCCGCGGGCGAAGCCGCTGGCGACCGTGTCCGCGCCCAGGAACTCGAAGTGCGCCCGAAGCCGCTCCAGCGCAGGGCGGCCGGGCGTGTCGAGCAGGTCGAACCGCAACCCGGCGGCGTAGCGGCTCAGCGCCTCGAGGGCGCTCTCCTCCTTGCTGGCGAAGTGGTTGTAGAACGAGCCCTTGGGAGCACCGGCCGCCGACGTGATGTCGCTGATGCCGGTGGCATGGAAGCCCCGCATGCGGAACTGCTCCAGGGCTGCCTGCGCGATCTCCTCGCGCTTGGACGCGCGTGCCATCCTCACCACCACCTCCCGATCAATATGTCCGGTCGCCTTGCCGCAGGTCAAACCCAGGCCACCGAGGAAGCGGCGCCCGCCCCCGACGCCACGTGGCCCACGGCTCGGCCCTCGGACCTGCTTGACTAAGTTTAAAACGACCGGTCATATTGAAGTGACCGGTCATATTGGATGCCGGTCCCCGCCCCAGCCCTCGGCCCTCCCCGTGTCGGCAGAGGCAGCACCGAGGAGAAGCGTCATGTCCGCGTACCGAGCCTTCGAGGCCACCGGTGTCCACCAGCTCCGGCTCGTCGAGCGCGAGCTGGTCGACCCGGAGCCCGGGCACGTCCGGCTCAGGGTGGAGGCATGCGGTGTCTGCCACTCCGACGTGCTGGCCGTGGAGGGACTGCGCCCCGACCCCTCACGCCCCGTCGTCCCCGGCCACGAGATCGTCGGCGTGATCGACGCCGTGGGCGCGGGTGTCACCGCCTGGAGGCCCGGCGACCGCGTCGGCGTCGGCTTCCTGAACGGGCACTGCTGGCAGTGCGAACCGTGCCGCCGCGGCGACTTCGTCAACTGCCTGAACCAGGAACAGACCGGCACCACCATCGACGGCGGATACGCGGAGGTGGCCTACGCCCGCGCGAGCGGACTGGTGCGCATCCCCGACGGCATGCCCGCCGTCGAGGCGGCTCCGCTGCTGTGCGCCGGACTGACCACGCTCACCGCACTCCAGCAGGCCCCCACCCGCGCGGGCGCCCTGGTCGCCGTACAGGGGATCGGCGGGCTCGGTCACCTGGCCCTGCAGTACGCACGCAGCCTGGGACACCGTGTGGCCGCCGTCGCCCGCGGCCAGGAGAAGGAGCAACTCGCCAGGCAGCTGGGTGCCCACGAGTACATCGACAGCACCCTCACCGACCCCGGCACGGCGTTGGCCGACCTGGGCGGCGCGTCGGTCATCGTCGCCACGGCATCCAGCGGTACGTCCATGAACCCCCTGGTCCGCGGCCTGGCCCCGGGCGGCAGCCTGGTCGTGGTCGGCGCCGCCCCCGACCCGCTGACGGTCGCCACGGCCGACCTGATCTTCGGCACCCGCCGCATCGCCGGCAGCCTGACCGGGTCGTCGATCCAGAACGAGGACAACCTCGCCTTCAGCCTCGCCCACGGCATCCGCCCCGCCACCGAGACCATGCCCTTCACCCACGCCATGGACGCCTACGAGCGGATGCTCTCGGGCAAGGCCCGCTTCCGCGTCGTCCTGGACATGGACGCCTGACCCCGCCACGACCCGCGCCGCCGGGCAGGCCAGTCCCGGCCCGCGCCCTTGGCAATCCCCTTGAGGTTCCCCCATGACCGACATGCTCGATACGACAGAGCACACCGGCACGGCCCCGCGCGGCAGCGGGCCTGCGCGTCCAGCCGCCGACATCGTCTCCGACGTCAACGGTCCGCAAGCGATCCGTGCCGCACGGATCAGGCTGCTGTCCGTCGCCCTCGGCACCGCCGGCCTTGGCGGAGCCTGGCAGGCGGCGGTGACCACCGTTCCGTCCGCTCTACAGGTCAGCGACGCGCTGTTCATCGTCAGCGGACTGATCTGGCTGATGTTGCTGGCCCAGTACCTGCGCCATGGCGGGATCCGGTGGCGCAACCTGCGCCACGACCTGCGTCATCCCGGCGATGGCTTCACCCTCGGGTACGTCCCCATCATCGGCATGCTGATCACAGGACACTTCTCCCGGTTCGAGCTCACCGGGGCACGCTGGGTCTACGCGGTGTTCCTCATCCTGACCGCCTTCATCGCTGCACGCCTGCTCGCCCACTGGCTCACGGGCACCCTGAGCACCACCGCCCTGCACCCGGGCTATCTGCTGCCCGTCTCCTCCGCGCCCTTCGTCGCCAGTGCCGTCGCCTCCAGCCTCAGACTGCCCGGCGTCGCCGACGCCGCCTTCGCGGTGGGGCTGCTGTACTGGCTCGCCTTCGGCACCGTCATCCTCGGCAGCCTCGTCACCGGTGGCCCCCTGCCCGGGCCCGCCCGCCCGGCCCTCACCGTCCTGACCGTCCCACCGGCGACCGGTGGAATCGCCTGGACCGCCGCTCACAAGGGCGTCTTCGACGCCGTCGGCTACGGCTTCGCCGGGACCCTGCTCTTCACCGTCCTCCTCGTCGCCTTCCTCCTCCCCGAACTGCACCAGCCCGCGTTCCATCCGGGCCTATGGATCTTCAGCTTCCCCATAGCGGCAAGCACCAATTTCGCCATCCGCTGGATCCACGCGTCCGCACTTCCCGGAGGGCCGACCCTCACCGGCATCCTCCTTACCGGTGCGACCTCGGCGCTGGGCCTGCTGGCCGCAGCCACCCTGCGCCACCGGGCCCGGCGAACACTTCCCAGCTGACTTCCGCTCCGGCGGCGGAGAGACGCGCACGCCAGAGGAATCACCCCCAGCGCCCACCGGTCCGGCCAACCGGAAGGTGACAGCCCGCAGCCGGGTATGCAACCCAGCAGACCCCGACCCCACCCGGCCAATGCGCCCTGCCCCACCGATACGTCTCCAAGGAGCCCTCATGCCCACGCTCGACCGCCACGACGCCGTCTTCGTTCTCGACCTCGGCGACGGGGAGAACCGCTTCCACCCCGACTGGATCGCCTCGGTCAACGCAGCCCTGGACGAGGTGGAGAAGTCCGAAGGCCCCCGCGCCCTGGTGACCGCCGCGACCGGGAAGTTCTACTCCAACGGTCTCGATCTCGAATGGCTCGCCGCGCACAGCGACGAGCGCCTGGACTACGTCAACTCCGTCCACGGTCTGTTCGCAAGGTTCCTGTCCCTCCCGCTGATCACCGTAGCCGCGCTGCAGGGACACACGTTCGCCGCCGGAGCGATGTTCTCCCTGACCCACGACTTCCGCCTCATGCGCGACGACCGGGGCTTCTGGTGCCTGCCCGAGGCAGACATCAACATCCCCTTCACTCCCGGCATGTCCGCCCTCATCCAGTCCCGGCTGACCCCGCAAACGGCCCACCACGCCATGGTCTCCGCCAGCCGTTTCGGCGGCCAGGAAGCCGCCGCCGCCGGAATCGTCGACCAAGCCGTGGCCAAGAGCGCCCTGCGCACCGCCGCCCTCGAACTCGCCCAGGCCCACGCGAGCAAGGCCGGCGACACCCTCGGAACCATCAAGACGCGCATGTACGCCCCTGTCCTCACCACGCTTCGCGACACGACCCACCCGCTGGGCTGACGCCATGCCGAGGCGGTCGCCGACCCGGGCGGGGCACGAAAACTGCACCCCCACCTCCCGGTCGGTGATCACCACCATGCGCATGCGCCGCGGCAAGGCAGCCAACTCCGTGGCACCCCGAGTTCCGTCAGCGAGGGGCTGGCCCCCGCTCGTGAGGCTGACTGCACCGGTACGCGCAACCTGCACGCCGACCCGCAGTTCTCCACGGGGGTCTCACCGCCGTCCGCTACTACGCGACCGCGCTGGTCGCAGCCATCAACGAGTGGCTATGACCAGCGCTCCTGTACTTCGCAGTGAGCTACCGCGACGCGCGTGGCGCGGGGATCGATGCGTCAGTGTCCGTCCGCCGTTATGCCGGTGTCGCGCCGCCTTGGCGCAGTCATGGCCCGTCACAAGATCAGCCCGGCGTGCAGGTCGTCTGCGAAGCCGGCCGTGTCCGTGAGTCC
>NZ_JBIRXG010000070.1:0-16777 GCF_044388685.1 Streptomyces sp. NPDC020192
CGCTGGAACAACTCCCACAACTCGTCCGGCACCAGCCGCTCAACGATTCCCACGCCAACAGGCTACCGAACACGCCAAATGAGATGACCTCTAAGTCGCGACCGGCCCGGGCCGCCGTACCGTCAGCCGGCCGCTCTGTGCCAGGGCGGCCACGGCGGCGGCGCACGCCAGTCCCGTGGCCGTCAGTGCCGCCCAGGTCAGCCAGAGGGCGCCGCGGCGCAGCGCGAGGTCCCACAGCGCGCCGACGACCAGGTTGCCGAGGGTGATGCCCAGGCCGGAGACGGTGTTGCAGAGGCCGTAGTGCGTGGCGACGAGGCGGTCGCCGGACAGGGCGACGACGGTCTCCGTCTCGAAGGGGTGGACCACCGCTCGGTCCGCTCGTCGGACTCGCGCTGCCGGCGGCCGACTTCCGCCTCGTGTGCACGACCGCCACGGTCGTCGTCGCCGGGCTCACCCTCCTGCTGTTCGCCACCTGGAAGGTCAGCACGTAGGAGCCGATCACGACACGTCGCTCGCCGCCCTCCATGGCCAGGTAGGCGCGGACGGCGGTGTTGAACAGGGCGCCCGCGAAACCGGTCGCGGCGGAGGCGGCGATCAGGGCGGGCAGGTCGTCGACCCGGCCGAGCAGCCCGAAGCCGACCGTGCGCAGCAGACAGCCCGCCAGGCCGAGTTCGCGCGAGAGGTGGGCGGCGAGGTAGGGCATGAGCAGGTAGAAGGCCAGGCTGATGGCGAACTGATTGACCATCAACAGCCGTGCCGGGAGTGGTAAGGGGCGGGTCAGCCGCCGCAGGTGCCTCATCGGGCGGCTCCCTTCGGCTGCGTCGTGCCGACGTGGGTGCAGCGGGTCCAGCGGGTGACGGTGCGCTCGCCGGGGTGGGCGATCTCGTCGGGGTCGTCGGCGGGCGTGCGGTCCAGCCGGCCGTGGGTACGGCAGTAGGTGTCGTCGTAGACCGTGCCGACGTACCGCTGTGGGCCGTTCGGGAAGACGGCGACGACGCGTTTCCCGGCGGGCAGGGTGCGGGCGAGCCGGCGGGCGACCACGGCGACGGCGCCGACACTCCGGCCGCCGGTCGCGTAGCGGTCGCGGGCCAGGCGCCGGGCGGCCCGGACCGCCTCGTGGGCGGCGACCCGGTGCACCTCGTCGAAGAGGTGGTGGGCGACGTTGCGCGGGCGTACGCGGCTACGTTGTCCGTTGATCCAGGCCGACCCTCATGGATGCACAGAGCAAACGCATGAGCGCGTGCAGGAGGAGTGAGCGGCCGTTCGTGCCCTGACCGAGATCAACTGAGTCCGAACGCAAGGGCGAAAGCCGCTATGATCTCCGCGGCAAGGCTGTAGCGCAGAGGTCGTCGCGCCCAAGCATCAAGCTGGAGGACGTCGGTTCGAATCCGACCAGTCTTGCCGCCCTTGTCGTGGAGGAAAGTCGATTGGCGTCGGTTCGTCCTGGGCGGGCGGAGGGCGATGCCGCCCTCGGCGAGCCGGGCACCGGCGATGGACCGGTGGAGTGGTGATGACGCAGCCGACACCCGTACGCTGCCCCGCGATCGAGCACCCGGACATCCCGCTCAGCGATCCCGCCGCTCTGCAGCCGCTGCTCGACCGACTGCGGTCCGCGCAGCCGGTCGGGGCCGACGAGGCCTTCCCGCTCGGCACCGTACGCGCGGACGGGCGTGTCGACCTGTGCAAGCAGGGCCTCGGAGCGGCCGGCGCCGCCCGGCTGATGCCCGTCGCCGCCGCCTCCGCGCACGCCGCGCACGTCCTGCTCGGCACCAACGCCATCGGGAACGAGGGAGCCCGCACGGTCGCCGCCGCGCTGGCCGACGGCCACGGCCTGCACACGCTCTACCTCGGCTGCAACCGCATCGGCCTCGAGGGCGTCACCGCGCTCGCCGACGCGCTCACGGCGGACGGCACCGTCCGCGCCCTGTGGCTCAAGCGCAACCCGGTGGGCGACGACGGCGCCCGCGCGCTCGCCGCGATGCTCCGCCGCAACACCACGCTGCGCACCCTCGACCTGGTCAACACCGGTCTGACCACCGACGGTCTGCGGGCCCTGTACGACGCCCTCACCAGTCGGCCCAGCCCGGTGGAACGGCTCTTCCTCGGCGGCAACGGCCTGACCGCCGACGCCGCCCCGCTGCTCGCGGCGCTGATCCGCGAGGCGGGTGTGCGCGAGCTGTACCTCCCCGCCAACCACCTCGGAGACGAGGGCGCCGCGATCCTCGCCGCCGCGGCCGACCCCGCCCAGCCGGTACGCCTCGGCCTGGGCGGCAACGGGATCGGCCCCGTCGGCGCCCGGGCCCTCGCCGGCTCGCTCGGCGGGATCGAGGCACTCGACCTCGGCCGGCCACCGTCGGAGCGCAGCCTCGGCGCCCCCGCCAACACCACCGGCGACGACGGCGCCCACGCACTGGCCGCCGCCCTGCCCGGCAGCCCGCTGCGCCGACTGGAGCTGTGCCACACCGGCCTGACCGGCCGGGGCGCCAAGACACTGCTGGCGGCGGTGCCCGACAACTCGCCCCTGGAGTACGTCGGTCTGGGCCCCGGCCTGCCCCGCAAGGTGAAGCGGTCCTTCAGTCTGCGGCTGCGGCCCGTCGGCAGGGCGCACCCCGACCTGCGCGCGATAGGGAGTGTCTACCGTTGAGCTCTCGTGGCGAACTCCGTTGCCTCCCCCCGGACGAGGCGGCGAGCCGGCGCCGGATACGCCGGTACGCGGTGCCCCGCTGGATGATCGAGCGCGCGACCGCATGCCGTCTGGCCGGTGACTGGCGCGGTGCCTGCGCGGCGGCGAACGTCGACGTCACCTTCGACCTGTCCGACGTCGCCGACCACTGCGGCGACGACGTCGCGGCGGCCCTCGAGGACGACCTCCGCCACTTCGCCCCCGACCTGCTGCGCTGGCACCTCCCGCGCGTGCTCGGCGGGCGGACCACGCTCGCCACGGATACGACGGTCGTCCTCGCGCGCTACCGCCCGAAGGCGACGAACGAGGGCCGCCGGACCACGCCGTACCTGCACATCACCACTCCGGCGATGATCGACGGTCCGCAGCGGATCGCCCTGCGGTTCAGGACGGTCGCGGACGAGCAGGCCGCGGGTGTCTTCGGGCGGACCACCGAGGACTGGCGGTCCGCGCGGCACCTGTGGGACGCACGGCACACCACCGAGCTGCGCGAACGGTGCGGCGGCGGCACGGACCGGCCGCCGTTCTTCCACGCCGACGCCACTTCGCGCGGCACGGACGAACTGCCGACGGCCGATCCCGGCGACGGCGACCCGGCGGCGCGGGCCGAGTGGGCCACGCTGCTGCACCAGAAGGGCGAGACACAGGCCGCCTTCGCCGCCGCCGGCATCGAGGTGGACCTGACACCCACGCGGCAACAGGGCTGGTACCGAGCGGACCCGGAGCAGCTCGTGAGCGGGCTCGCGCTCGACCACACCCGCCTGGAGCCGGAAGTCCGCCGGCAGGTGGCCGAGGGCGTCGGCGACCGCTTCCTCATCGGCGCGCACTGGCGGACGTTCATCCTGCTGGAGCCCAGGGAAGCCGGCGGACTGCGGGCGCGAGCCGTGGACCGGGACGACGTCAAGGGTGAGCCCTTCCTCGCCGAGGCCCTGTGGCGCAGGCTCCCCGACCTCGACCTGATGCGCGTCGGAGGTGTCGTAGCGGAGCATCTGCATCCGCTCGTCCGCGAGGCGCTGTTCCCCGCCCTCCAGGACCCGAAGGGCCCGGTCGGCCCGCCGGGGCCGACGGCTCCCGCACCCGTGCGGGTCAGGTGCCGCGGGGAGTGGCACGAGGTGGCCTTCCGGCCCGGCGGCCTGCTGCGCATGCCGCACAGCGACGAGGAACAGCAGCGCGAACGCGCCCTGCGCGCCTTCGGCGGTGCCGTCGCCGGATGCTTCGCCGTGGAGCAGACGTGGACCTCCGGAGCAGGCCGCCTGCCGAAGGCGCTGCGGGCTGGGCGCCGGGAACTGTTCCTGCGCGCCCAGCACGGTGACACCCCCGGCGTGCTGGAACTCCTGGACGCCGGTGTCGACCCTCGCGTGCGGGACGCCTCCGGCCGCACCCTGCTGCACGTACTGAACCTCCTCGACCACGAGCCGCTGCTGCCGCGGCTGCTGGCGGAGGGGCTGGACATCGAGGCCCGCGACCGGCGGGAACGCACGCCGCTGTTCGTGGCGGTCAACGACCTCGGTTCGAAGGCCTTGGTGGAAGCGCTCGTGGCCGCCGGTGCCCGGCTCGACGTGATCGACGAGTCCGAGTTGTCGCTCGCCCAGCTCGTCCGTCGCTACAAGCGGCGCGACCTGACCTTCCTCCGGGAGCGGGTGGAGGAGGAGCATCCGGGCGTCGGCGCCGAGTGGTGGGACGAGTACATGGACCAGCAGGAGGAGTACGACGCGGACGACCCCGACGACGAGGAAGAGCTGTCCTTTTGAGCACCGACCTTACCGCCGCCCCCGCCGCGCCGTTCGGCCCGCTGGCGGCCGCCGACGACCTCAACCGCAGGCTGCGTACGCGACGGACCGAGCCTGCCGCGAACCCGCAGCTGGAGGCGCTCGCCCTCGCCGTGACGGCCAATCAGCCCGTGCTGCTGTGGGGGGAGCCGGGCATCGGCAAGTCGGCCGCGCTGGAGCAGCTCGCCGCCGGGCTCGGCCTGCCGCTGGAGACGGTCATCGCCAGCGTGCACGAGCCGTCCGACTTCGCCGGACTGCCGATCGTCGGTGACGACCCGGCCGTGACCGGTGTGCCGATGGCCCCGCCGGACTGGGCGGTTCGTCTCGCCCGGGCCGGACAGGGCCTGCTCTTCTTCGACGAACTGTCCTCCGCGCCGCCGGCCGTGCAGGCGGCGCTGCTGCGGGTGGTGCTCGAACGACGGGTCGGCAGCCTGGTGCTGCCGGAGGCGGTGCGTATCGTCGCCGCCGCCAACCCGCCGTCCAGCGCGGCGGACGGCTGGCATCTCAGCCCGCCGCTCGCCAACCGGTTCGTCCACCTCGACTGGACCCACGACCCCCGGACCGTCGCCCGCGGTATGGCCGGCACCTGGCCGGAGGTGGCCGTGCCCGTCGTCGAGGCCGCCAGGGTGCCCGGTGCGGTCGCACGGGCCCGTGGCGCGATCTCCGGCTTCCTCACGGCCCGGCCCGGCCTGGTCCACCACATCCCCGGCGACGCCGAGAGCCGGGGCCGGTCCTGGCCGTCCCCGCGGACCTGGGAGATGGCCCTCAAGCTGCTCGCCACCGGGTACGCGGCCGGAGCCGGCCGCGAGGCGCTGGCCGCCGCGCTCACCGGCGCCGTCGGGGACGGCGCGGGCATCGAGCTGCTGTCCTACCTCGAACACCTCGATCTGCCCGACCCCGACCGGGTCCTCGCCGACCCGGACGCCTTCGCCCTGCCCGACCGCGGCGACCGGCAGCTGGCGTTCCTCATCGCGGTGGTCGCCGCCATCCAGAGCGACCTCACCCGGCCCCGCTGGGAGGCCGGCTGGGCCGTGCTGGCGAAGGCCGTGGACGCGGGCGTACCGGACGTGGCCGCCCGGGCCGCTACCGACCTCGCGGCGATGCGGCACCTCGACTGGCCCGTACCGCCGGGCATCGACGGGTTCCTGGACCTGCTGCAGATGTCCGGGGCGCTGCCGGGCGGCAGCCGGTGAGGCGTGCGGGATGACGAACGACTCCCGCCGCTCCCTGGACATGACCAAACTGCTGGCCGCCCGTTACCGGGCGGCGAGCGACCGGCCGTATCTGGCGTCGGCGCTGTACGCCCTGACCGTCGTTGCGAGCACACAGGTCCCGACGATGGGGGTGGACCGGCACTGGCGCTGCTATGTGTCCCCCGCCTTCGTCGACGCGACGCCGGTGGCCGAGCTCGCGGGCGTCTGGGTGCACGAGGCGGCGCACCTGCTGCGTGACCACCACGGCCGGGCGGACCGGCTCCCGGCCGCCGCCCAGCGTGACTGGCACCGCGTCAACGTCGCGCAGGACTGCGAGATCAACGACGACCTCCTCGCCGACGGCCTGCGGCTGCCCGAGGGGCGCATGGAACCCCGCCTCTTCGGCCTCCCCGAGGGCCAGTTGTTCGAGGTGTACGTCGATCAGCTGCCGCCCCATGTGCGGGCGCCGGACTGCGGCTCGGGCGCCCACGGCCGGCCCGCGCCCTGGGAACTCCCCGACTCCGCGGGCCCCGGCGGGCTCGGCGAGGTCGAGGCGCAGGCCCTGCGGCGGCAGACCGCCGAGGCGATGCGCGCCCATCAGCGCACCCGCGGCTCCCTGCCCGCCGGCTGGCAGCGCTGGGCCGAGGAGGTCCTGGAACCCACGGTGGACTGGCGGCGGGCCCTGTCCGGCGCGGTCCGGGAAGCCGCCGCATGGGCCGGTGGAGCCGTCGACTACACCTACCGCCGCCCCTCGCGCCGCACCCCGGCCCTGCGCGGCGTCGTCCTGCCGAGCCTGCGCCGCCCGCTGCCCCGGGTGGCCGTCGTCATCGACACCTCCGGTTCGATGGGCGACGCCGAACTGGCCGCCGCCCTCGCGGAGGTGACGGGTGTCCTGCGTGAAGTGGGTATCCGGGGCAATCGCGTGACCGTGCTCGCCTGCGACGCCGACGTGCACGCAGTGTCCCGTGTGACGGCCACCGAACAGATCACCCTGGGCGGCGGTGGCGGCACGGACATGCGCGTCGGCATCGAAGCCGCCCTCGCGACGCGGGACCGCCCGAGCATCGTCGTCGTCCTCACCGACGGACTCACCCCCTGGCCCGACGAGCCCCCACCCTGCCGCATCATCGCGGCCCTGATCGGCTCCTCGACATCCCAGCCCCCGGCGTGGGTGGAGACGGTACGGATTCCCGCCTGACACCGGCCGGTGCACTGTCACCCCTTGCTGACCCCGGCGGTGATGCCGGCGACGATGTGCCGTTGCAGCACGAGGAAGACGACGAGCAGCGGGACGGTGCCCAGGACGACCGTGGGCAGGAGCTGGGACGTGCTGTAGGCGTGGGTGCCGATCGTGGAGTACACGTCCAGCGTCATCGTCTGCTTGCTGTCGGAGGTCAGCAGGACCAGGGGAATGACCAGGTCGTTCCAGATGGCCAGGGTGAGGGTGATGACGAGGGTCGCGGTGGCCGGGCGCAGGACGGGCAGGATGACGTGCCAGTACGTGCGCAGCGGCCCCGCACCGTCGAGGGCTGCGGCCTCCTCGAGTTCGACGGGTACGGATCTCAGGAAGCTGGTGAAGAAGAGCACGGCGAAGGGAAGGCTGATCGCGGCCTCCGCGAGGATCACCGAGGCGTAGGAGTCCAGCAGTTTGAGGTCCCGCATGAACATGTACAGCGGAGTGATCATGACGAACACGGGGACCGTGAGGCCGGCCACGAAGAGCTGGTAGACCGTCTTGGTCCAGCGGCGGGAGATGCGCGCCATCGGCCAGGCGGCGAGTGACCCGGTCAGGATGACCAGGACGGCGGCGCCGCCGGTGATCAGGACGGTGTTGTAGAGGCTGCGCCCGTAGTTCATGGCCTGCACCGCGGCCACGTAGTTGTGCAGGTTCCAGTGGCTGGGCCAGGACAGCGGGTGGGCGGCGACGTCGGCGTCGGACTGCAGCGAGACCTTCACCATGAGCAGGATCGGGGCGACGACGACCAGGGTGACCAGGAGCAGGCCGACGTGTGAGGCGGCACTGCGCAGCCTGCGCCGGCGCAGCGGGGCGGTGTCCGCCGGGGCGGGGCTGACGGCTCTCGTGGTGCTGGGGGCGGTGAGGGTCATGCGGCGACCTCCCGGCGGCGCAGGACGGTGGTGAGGAGCACGCCGACGATGACGGTGATGACGAGCAGGAGGACGGCCACCGCGGTGCCGTAGGCGAAGCGGAAGTCCTTGAAGCTGTCCTCGAAGATGACGTAGCTCAGGGTCTGGGTCGAGTTGGCGGGGCCGCCGTCGGTCATGATGAAGGGCAGGTCGAACACGCGCAGTGAACCGATCGTCGACAGGGTCATGTTCACGGTCAGGGACGGGGCGAGCAGCGGCCAGTCGACGCGGCGGAAGCGGGTCCATCCGCGGGCACCGTCCAGGGATGCCGCCTCCATCAGATCGGCGGGGATGGAGAGGTAGTTGGAGAGGTAGATGGTGGCGGTGTAGCCGAGGTACATCCACATGTAGGACACGGCGATCGCCATCAGGGCGGTGTGGGTGTCGCCGAGCCAGGAGGTCTCCAGACCGTGCAGGCCGAGAGAGTCCATGATGGCGTCGAGCGGGCCGCCGACGGGTGAGTAGAGGAACGACCACAGGTAGGAGACGGCGACCAGGGCCATCATCGCGGGCATGAGCAGCCCGGTGCGGGCGATGGTGCGGACGGCGGGTGAGTTGTAGAGCCAGTAGGCGATGCCCAGACCGAGCGCGTTCTGTACGACGACCACCACGACCGTGTAGACGAGGGTGTTCTTGAGCGCGGCGAGCACCTGCGGGTCCTGGAGGGCCTCGCGGTAGTTGTCGAGGCCGACGAACGATCCGCCGATGACGCCGTGGGCGTCGGTGAGGCTGAGCAGAACGGACCTGATGGTGGGATAGATGACGAAGAGGGCGTACAGGGCGGTGGCCGGAAGCATGAGCAGCGCGGCGGATCGGGTGGTGAGTCTCACGGCGACCTCATCGGGGGCGCGGACCGCGGGGCCTGTCGCACGGCAGGCCCCGCACTGGTTCTGGGACGGCTGGGGTGACTACTTCTTCGACGGGGTCTTCGGAATGTCCTTGTCGAGTTGCTTCAGCAGCGCGCCGGTGTCCATGGACGGGTTGTTGAAGAGCGCGTTGAGCTGAGCGGTGAACTTGTCCTCGGAGTTCGGGTAGTTGGGCACCTCGACCTGGGAGGGGCTGGTGTTGCCGGCGGCGAAGGCCGCGGCGACCGGGGCGGACTGGGTGACCTTGGGGCTCGGCACGTCGGTCAGCGTCGTGAAGCAGCTCTCGGCCTTCAGGTAGGCGCTGTCCTGCTGCGGCTGCGCCATGAAGTCGACGTAACTCTCGGCCGCGCTCTTGTGCGAGGAGGCACCGTTGACCGACCAGCCCGAGCCGATGAAGGTGAAGGTCTTGGGCTTGCTGCCCGCCGGGCCGCCGGGGAAGGGGTTGAGCGTGAACTCGAACGTGGCGCTCTGCTGGTAGTGGCTCAGGTCCCAGGCGCCGTCGACGTAGAAGGCCCACTTGCCCGCGGTGAACTGCGAGACGCCCTGGCTGAACGGGTCCAGGCCGTTCATGGTCTTGCCGTCGACGAGGCCGCTGGTCAGCAGCTGCTTGAGGTGGTCGATCACCGGGCTCCAGCTCGCGGCCCAGGTGGAGGTGCCCTTGTCGTAGCCGCTGCCCCAGGACGGGTCGATGAGGTTGGCGGCCAGGGCGAGTGAGACCTGCTCGGCGTCCCAGCCCTTGAGGTTGGGGATCTCCAGGCCGCCGATGTGCTTCGCCTTCAGCGTGTTCAGGTCGCTGATCAGTTCGGGCCAGGTCTGCGGCACCTGTGTGATGCCTGCCTTCTTCAGCAGGTCCAGGTTGGCGTACAGGCCGATCGGGATGTTCTGCTGGACGAAGTCGTACGTCTTGCCGTCGACCTGTGTGTACGGGGCCAGGTTGGGCAGCATCCGCTTGACCCAGGGCTGGTCGCTGAGGTCGGCGAGGAAGCCCTGCTGCTGCCAGGTGATCATGCGGCTCTTGTTGACCATGAGGACGTCCGCGGCGGTTCCCGCGGCGAGCCGGGTGTTGTTGTAGGCGTCGTACTCCGTGTTGGCGACGTACTTGTAGTCGACCTTTATGTCGGGGTGGGCCTTCTCGAAGGACGCGTTGATGGCCGGGATGTCGGCGATCTCGTTGCCGCCTCCCTCGAACCCGACCACGGTGAGGATGGTCTTCCCGTCGGCGGTGGTGCCGGAGGAGGAGGACGAGCAGGCGGCCAGGACGAGGGCGAAGGCCGAGGCGGCCGCCACTGTGGCCAGCCGGCGAAGACGGGTTCTCAATGCGGGCTCCTTGGACGGTGGGTGGGGCGGGCGGGGGAGTCGCTTCGGCGCAGGGGCCCGCATGCGCTGTCGCCCGTCAGGGCTGGTCGAGTTCGTAGGCGGCGGTCCGGGTCTGGATCTTCCGGATGCGTGCGACGTCGAGCTTCTCGGTCCGGTCGAACCGGTAGACGCCGTTCTGTTCCTGGAAGACGTCGGTGAGCTGCGTGAAGCAGTAACCGAACATCAGGGGGTCGTCGATCAGGGCGCCCACCAGGCCGGCGAAACGTTCGTACCAGGCCTCCTCGCTCCGGGGCGTGGTGCCGTAGCCCCAGGAGCCGGTGTCGGGCAGCCCGGCCTGGTCGGTCGGCCAGTGGATACCGCCGAACTCGCTGCAGAAGTAGGGCTGTCCGGCGTACGGCAGGGACCAGGCGCTGCCGTCCGGTGCCGCGTTCACGAACGGCCTGCCGTCGGCGAGGCCCGCCATGTCCCGGGCGAAGCGCTCGGGGTCCTGCTCGTAGTTGTGGGAGTCGTAGACGTCGGTCTCGGGCACGCGGTGGGAGTATCCCGAGCTGTCGATCACCGGCCGGGTCCGGTCGGTGGCCTTGGTGGCGAGGAACATGCCCCGGGTGACGTCGTCGAGCACGGTGACGCGGTCGGTGATCTTCTGGAAGGTCTCGTTGAGGGGGCACCAGCCGATGATCGAGGGGTGCGAGTAGTCCCGCTGGAGGACTTCGAGCCACTGGGTGATGAACGAGGCGGTCGGGGCCTGGCGTTCGGGCCGCGCTCCGGCCCTGGCGCCCCAGTCGCCGAACTCGCCCCACACGAGGTAGCCGAGACGGTCGGCGTGGTGGAGGAACCTCTCCTCGAAGACCTTCTGGTGCAGGCGTGCGCCGTTGAAGCCGGCGGCCATCGACAGTTCGATGTCGCGTACGAGGGACTCGTCGTCCGGCGCCGTCATCAGGCCGTCGGGGTACCAGCCCTGGTCCAGGACGAGACGCTGGAAGACGCGCCGTCCGTTGAGCAGGACGGCGTGGCCGTCGATCGTCACGGACCGCAGGCCCGCGTAGCTCGCGACCGAGTCGACCGGTTCGCCCTCGGCGGTGCGAACTTCGAGGGTGAGTGTGTACAGGTGCGGGTCGCCCGGCTGCCACAGCCGGCGCCGTTCGGCGGGGATGTCCAGCACGAGGTGTGCCGTACGGTCCGCATCGAGCGGAGCCGTCGCCTCGGTGATCGTTCCGTCGTCGTCGGCGAGGACGACGCGGCAGTGGTGGCCGGGGGCGTTGGCGGAGACCGGGAGGTCGAGAAGGAACCGGCCGCCGGCCGTGTCCGGGGTGATGCGCGGCCGGAGCAAGTGGACCCGGGGGACGGGTTCCAGCCAGACGGACTGCCAGATGCCCGTGGTCCGCGGGTAGAACGCCTCGTAGGTGTCGTATCGGGTGGACTGCTTGCCACGGGCCTGGACGCCGGCTCGGCTGTCCCGCGCCCGCACCACGAGGTCCGGCGCGGTGCCCGGGGCGGCGAACTCGGTGATGTCGAGGGTGAAGCCGCTGAAGCCGCCCCGGTGGCGGCCCACCTCGTGCCCGTCGATCCACACCGTGGTGTCGTGGTCGACGGCCTGGAAGTGCAGCAGGATGCGCTGCCCGGCCCACTCGTGCGGGACCGGAAGCGTGCGGCGGTACCAGACGGCCTCCAGGAAGTCCTGGCAGCCGATGCCCGACAGTGGGGCCTCGGGCGCGAAGGGGACGGTGATGGCGGAGGCGAGTTCCCGGTGCAGCAGGTCGCGCTCCAGACCGGTGTCGGCCTGGTCGATCTCGAACTGCCAGGTGCCGTTGAGGCAAAGCCAGTCCCGGCGCACGAACTGCGGTCGGGGGTATTCCGGCCGGGGCGGGACCGCGGGGGCGGCCGCGGCGGGACCGCCGCCGGGACCGTGTCCCTCCGGGGAGCCGCCGCTTTGCATCGATGCAAAATCGTTCACGCCACGGAGTATCAGACGACCTTTTGCAACGATGCAATCCGCCGTTCATAACGAAACGGCATCGAGATCACACGGGTCGGCCGCCTCCCCCGCCGACCGTGCTCTCCCTGACCACCAGGTGATGGGAAGCCGCGATCTCCACGGGCGCGTCGTACGCGGCGGACTCGATCCTGGCCAGGATCCGCTCCACCGCCGCGCGCGCCAACTGGTGCTTGTCGGGGGCGATGGTGGTCAGGGTGGGGGTGCTGTAGCGGCCGTCCTCGATGTCGTCGAAACCGGCGAGTGCCAGGTCCTCGGGGATGCGTAGGCCTCGGGAGAGGGCCACGCGCATGGCGCCCAGGGCCAGCAGATCGCTGAAGCAGAACACCGCGTCCGGCGGGTCGGGATGGTCCAGGAGCTGCGCCATCGCCGCGGCTCCGTGCCGGCGTTCGTAGTGCGGCGTGGGCACCATGAGCGACTCGTCCACAGTGAGGCCGGCCTGCGCGAACGCCTCCCGGTAGCCGCGGGTGCGCAGGACGGCGGTGCCGTCCGTGGGGTCCTGGTGGACGCCGATGGCGGCGATGCGCCGGCGCCCCAGGCCGATGAGATGGGCTGTCATCTCCCGTGCGGCGGTGACGTTGTCGATGGCGACGTGGTCGGCGCTGGAGTCGAAGATCTTCTCACCGAGCAGGAGGATGGGCGCCGAGTCGTGCCGGGATTCGAGATCGGCGGCGGTCAGGGCGAGCGGGCTGGCGATCACGCCGTCGAAACTGACCGCGCGCGACGCCTCCATGATCAGTTCCCGCTCCCGTTCGACGTCGCCGTCGGTCTGGTCGATGAGGACGGCGTATCCGCGGGCGCGCGCCTCGCCGATGATCAGGCGCACGAGTTCGGCGAAGTAGGGCACGTCGAGTGCCGGCACCACCAGCGCGATGATGCGCGTACGTCCCTGTTTCAGGTTGCGGGCCATCAGGTTGGGGCGGTATCCGAGCTCGTCGATCGCCGCCTGGACCCGCACCTTGGTGGCGTCGGTCACCCGGGCGTAGCCGTTGACCACATTGGACACCGTGCGGATCGAGACGCCGGCACGCTCGGCGACGTCTCGGAGCGTGGGGGCCGTCATGACGTGTTGACCTCTCTGGCCGGGCGGTGTGCGGCGGGGATGTCGCGACACGGATACCGCTGTGCCGGTACCGCGGTGTCGCCACGACGGTTCACGACACGGACGGTGCCGTACGCGGTGCATACAGTCTAGGCGATTGCATCGATGCAAAAGCCTGCCGCCGAAGCATTGCGAAGGGCCGCTCCGTGGCTCCATACTCCCCGACTGCGGGCTTTGCCATCGTTGCAAACGGTGCCCGCCGCACCCGCCGTCTCCGCACGAACGGGCCGCGTCCCCACCCGCCACCGCACGAGGAGCCGCCATGGCCACGTCGCCACCGCACGATCGTCGCAGACGGCGAGCGCGCCTCCTGCTCAGCCTGCTCGCCTCGGTCCTTCTCTGTCTGCTCGCCCTGCCGACCAGCGCCTTCGCCAACACCCCGGGCAACGTCCTGTACCGCCCCGCCTCCAGTACGGAGGGCATGGCCTACACCCGCATGATCCGCCTGCAGTACAGCGGATCGGCCGACGGAACGCTGCTCGCGAGCTTCGAGCACTGGAGCACCGACGGCGGCTCCAGCTCGTATGTGATCCGCCGCAGCACCGACGACGGTGCATCGTGGTCCACCCTGTCGACGGTCCCCGGCGACACCTTCTCCTACCAGCCCTTCCTCTTCGAGTATCCGCGGACTCTCGGGGCCTACCCGGCCGGAACCCTGCTGCTGGTCGGCGCCACACTGCCCGCCGACCGGTCCGGGGTGACGTTCCGCGAGTGGCGCAGCACCGACCACGGCACCACATGGACCTACGTGGGGGCCCCGCAGACCGCACACGGAGCCGACGGCAGCGGAATCTGGGAACCCTTCATCGCCCTGGACTCCGCGGGCAGGATGCTCATGTACTTCTCCGACGAGCGCCAGAACACCACCTACAGCCAGTTCCTCGGGCACATCGTCTCCACCGACGGCGGCGACACCTGGAGCGCCAACCCCGACGGCAGCACGCGTGTGGCTCCCGGCGAGGTCAAGGACGTCGCCAGCACCACACAGGCCGACCGGCCCGGCATGATCACCGTGGCCCGAACACCGTCCACCGGAACCTACGTGGCCAGTTACGAGGTGTGCGGTCCGCAGAACTGCCTCGTGCACACCAAGACGTCCTCCGACGGCGACATCTGGGGCAGCGGCCCCTCCGACCTGGGCACCGTCCCGAAGACCGACGACGGCCGGGAGCTCTACGGCACCCCCGTCATCGCCTGGAGCCCGGCCGGCGGCTCCCAGGGCGAGCTCATGCTCACCGGCCACACCGAGTCACGCCTGGCCGGCGGGGCCCCCGAGAACCAGCAGGTGGTCCTCCTCAACACCGCCGGCGGCAGCGGGTCCTGGTCCTGGATGCCCTCCCCCATCGCGGTGCCCACCAGTGGAGCCCCGTCCGGTTGCGGCACCAACTACAGCCCTGACCTGCTGCCCTCGGCCGACGGTACGCGCGTGCGCTACAGCGCGGCGGGCGCCGCCGGTCCGTACAACTGCGAGGAGCTCACCGGCTCGGGCAACGCCGGCGTCCTGCCGTACACCGCCGACTTCTCCTCCAACGACGGTGGCTGGACGCAGTACGGCGGCAGCTGGTCGGCTTCCGGCGGCACCTACACCGAGTCCGCGGGGGGCACCGGCGGCAACAAGGCCGTCACCGGCTCCACCGGCTGGACCCACTACACCCTCCAGGGCGACGTCCGCCTCGGCGACACAAGCGGCAACGGCAACGCCGGCTTCCTGGTCCGCGCCACCGACCCGACCACCGGCACGGACAACGTCGACGGCTACTACGTGGGCGTCACCGGCTCCGACCTCGTGATCGGACGCGAGAACCACGGCTGGACCCAGTTGGGCAGCACGCCGGTACCCGGCGGTCTGTCCGCCGGCACCTGGTACCACCTGACCGTCCAGGTCACCGGCTGCGTCATCTCCGTCCAGGGAGTGCCGTCCGGCTCCTGGAGCAACCCCGCCTACCTCAGCCTGAACGACTGCACCTTCTCCCACGGCTCGGTCGGAGTCCGCGACTACGACACCACCGCGTCCTGGCGCAACATCACCGTCCGCACGGCGGGCGCCGTCACGGGCCCCGGCACCACCGGCAAGTGCCTCGACGTCAACACCAACACGAACACCAACCAGAACGCGGCCCAGCTCTGGGACTGCAACCAGGTCCCCGGACAGCGGTGGACGGCCGCCGCCGACGGCACCCTGCGCGCCTTCGGCAAGTGCCTCGACATCGACAAGAACGCCACGGCCGACTTCAGCAAGGTCCAGCTCTACGACTGCAACGGCGTGGGCGGCCAACAGTGGGTCCCCCGAGCCGACAGCAGCCTCTACAACCCCCAGTCAGGACGTTGCCTGGACGACCCCCAGGGCAACACGGCGAACGGAACACAGCTGCAGATCTACGACTGCAACGGGCTGTCCACCCAGGTGTGGCACCTGCCCTGAGCACGCCGGCCCCGATGAACGCGGGGGCGGGCCCCGCACCACGCCCGCCCCTGCGCTGCAATGACCATGCCGCACATGGTGCAGCGGATCGGGACCCAGCAGCCCCTCTGTCCCGAGTTCAGCCCAGTCCGCAGCGATCGAGTGCAGCACGAACCTGGTTGAGCCCCTCCACTCTCCAGTGCTCCCGGTCGGGCATTTGGTCGACTCGGCGCCAGCGCCAGGCCGAGAACATCGCCCAGTTCAGGGCGCGGCACCGTTGAATCAGGCTGTGGTCGGCCCCCGCATAGTGCTTTCCCACTTCTTCGGGCGTATGGGCGAGGTCGAACTCGACCGGCCCACGGCAGCACGTGGCGAGGTCCACGAAAAGCGGCCCTCTCCTCGTGTTGAGGAGGTTGCCCGGATGCGGCTCGCCGTGCAACAGCTGGTCGCCGGCTGTCTCGGAGCTGATCGCGGCACTCAGTCCACCGAGTGTGTCGCTGAGGAGTTCCCGGTCGGAAACCGACAGCTCGGGGGAGTGCTCCCGGTCGTTCACCTCTCTGAGCGCCCCGGCGACTCGATCGGTGAACTGGGGTGCATCCAGATCGATCTGGCGCAGCGCGGCATGGTGCCGCAGGAGCACGTCTGCGTAGTCGTCCGACGCGATCTCCGATCCCACAGGTTCGTAGTAGGTCCAGAGCGAGATGGCGAAGCCGTCCCGCACATGGACTCGGGGGTCGACCCGAGGATCGAGCTCAGCCACCGGAGCGTCGACGTCGGCAAGACGGCGGGCAACCTCTACTTCGAACTCGGAATCAGCCAGATGCCCCGAAGGCGCGACCCGAGCCAGAACCTCGCAGGGGACCAGGCGCAGCGCGACGCGGTCCGAGTTGTGGATGACGACCACATCGTCGACCTGAAGGCCCAGCTCCGAAGCGATCGCCCGTCCTGCCTCGACTGCGCGGCGGAGTTCCCATGGCTCCATACTGCCTCCCTCATTGGTGAGTACACACACGTCTGGGGACAACAGCGACGCCCCCGATGTCTTCGCGAACATCATTCGGCACCCAAACAGGGACCTGCACGGGCCGTGCTGACTTACAGCGTCCAGCGCTGGTCGGGCCCGTCGGAGGCGGCCGGGGGCCTTGGCGGCCAGGGCCTGCCGACCTCCTGAGGCCAACGCCTGCCGCCGGCGGTTCTCCGGCATCCGGGTCACCCTGAACCGTCGGGCCACCTCCCGGTCGCCGGCTCCGGCCTCGATCGGATCGGCGGCTGCGAGCCGGACTTGCTCTCGCCGGGCCCGTTCCTCGG